>CACXEN010000251.1 GCA_902766675.1 uncultured Erysipelotrichaceae bacterium | reverse complement strand
GATAAGATAAAGGTTGTGTACAATAATAAAATTCTTGCATTTGACGAAGCTCCTGTAATTGAAGAAGGAAGAACATTAGTATCTATGAGGTTTTTGTTTGAACAAATGGGTGCAGATGTAGATTGGAATAATACAACTCAAACAGCTGTTGTTGAAAATGCTGATGAAAGGGTAGAGTTTTCCATTAACAAAACACAGGCAAAGGTAAATAATGAATTAAAAACAATGGATGTTCCGGCAAGGCTTATTAACAGCAAGACGATGATACCATTGAGATTTTTGTCAGAAGAACTTGGTTATAATGTAGAATGGGATCAGGATACAAGAACCGTAATTATATCAGATTAACAAGGAGGTAATCTTAAATATGAAAAAGTTTTTTGCTATTTGTATTAGTATAATATTCATTTTGGGAAATGTTGTATATGCAAATGATCAAAAGATAGCATACACTCAAGAAACTGACATAAAATGCGATATTGACGGTATGCATATTGATAGTTATGCGATTAACGGGTTTATGTATTTGCCTTTGGATAAGCTCACATATTATGGGTTTGAGATTACTGAAGATGATGGTTATTTGAGATTGAACAGAAAACAGCTAAGTTACTTTGACGGTAGTTATTCAGATAGTAATACAAACAGAGAAATTCTGCCTGTATATGAAAATAATACTCCTGTAATGATTAATAATAAAGAGACAAATACATATTTTGTGGATAATAAAATTGTTATTCAGGCGGATGAATTATTAGCATTTGGGAAAGTTGAATGGTCTGAAAGTACAAACAAAGTAATAATCTCCATTGTTGTAGATGAGCTGAAAGAAGCTTTTGAAAATGCGGAGAATAAGGTTGAATATTCTCCTCAAGATCCGCGTATTATAGGTCAGGTAAGAGACGGTGTTTTAAACGGTATTGTTAAAACTATATATTTTCAGGGCATGACATATATAGGATACATGATTGACGGAGAATATGAAGGCGTCGTATACGGTTATCGGGAGCATAAGCCGTATTTAGCCGAATTAACTGAAATCATGACTGTAAAGAATGGAAAGAAAAATGGGTATTGCAGTTACAATGTTGGTTATAACAACAAACCACAGATGCCGGGAGAAACTAAAAATGCATCGGGGATATATGAAGATGATAAGCTTAAAAACGGCACATATACTATAGTAAGTGATTTCGGCGAACAAAACACACAAACATATATAGTAGAGGATTTTATCGAACATATATTATCATCAACACACAATTATTTAGAATATGAAACATCAGAAGCACAAATATTTTATAATGGTGAGAAGATAGAATTTGATGTGTTACCAATAGTGGAAAATGACAGAACTTTAATTCCATTACGAGGTTTATTTGAAAAAATGGGAGCAGAGGTAAATTGGGACGGAAGCACTTGTACAGCATCAGTTTTAAAAAATGATGCAAAGCTTTCATTTAAAATAAATTACTATAATGCAGATGTTAATGGAGATATAAAATATATGGATGTTCCTGCCAGATTGGTTAACGATAGAACGATGATACCACTTAGATTTTTGTCTGAGGAGCTTGGTTATACGGTTGAATGGGTTCAGGACACGAAAACTATAATTATATCTGATTAATATTATTAAAAACAGTGCGGCTTCGTGTGAAGCCGCATCTGTGGAATTTGCGGAGGATAATAAGGAATGAAAATAAGGACATTATTTATATTTGCAGTATTGTATATCTTTTTTGCCGGAAGTGTTTCTGCTGAACAATCATTTGATTACACTGTATCAGTAAAACAGATTAATGTAGCAGAAGAGTGCGAAAAGGTTGATAATTCCTTAATGAATATAAAGGTTTTTAAATATGTGAATAATACTGAAAATATTATTTATCAAGGTAGATTGGGAAATTATGCTGACGGATTGCTTAGAAACATAGACTTTGATGATGTACAATGTTGTGTGATTTTTGATTGGAACAATTTGGATTCAGATGTTTTATATGTTGTACCGGATGTACAGACAGAAGCAGGAGAACAAAATTTGGACGCAAAAAATGTTCGGTTAATGAGCGAGAATGAAGATGGAATAGTCGAAAACAATATATCTTTCATTTATAATGATAAATACTATGAAAAGCAATTAGTGACAAATGAGCAAATTAATATTGAAACAATTGTGAAAAGTACAAAAAACACTGTACAAAACATTGCAGTGCTTGTGGGAGTATATGATAGTAGCAATAAATTAATTGCTTATTCAGTTGGCTCATCAGATGTTATCGGAACAGGAGACTACAAAGTTGTAAATTCCGCTGTAGACATTCCTGATGTGGAAGATGCATATTTAAAAGCTTTTGTATGGTATGGAAACGATCTTCAACCTTATGAGTTACCGGAAACACTAATTGACACAAAAGAGGATTACTACAGCAATAGCTTTATTGATGCGGTTTTGGTGGATGAAAACAGAGAAATAATAGGTAAGATTGACACGGTATCAGATATAGACACACTAAAATTTATACCGGATAACACAGGTAATTATATAATAAAGATAACAGCCGATGAAAGTGTACAATGCAGTATAAATAATTCAAATTATCAATTGATTTCTAATGCGTATGAAGGTGTTATCAGTACTGTATTAATAGCTGACAATGAATATTATATCAGTATGAGCGGAACTCAAATTGAAGATTATTCAGTAAACATTTATTATGTGGGAAACACAAGCTCATTAACACGAGACGCATTAATTAATGGTCAGTTGACAACTGGTAAAACAAAAACATACACATTTATACCAACCGTTACAAATACATATATTTTCACGGCAACTGCTCAAGACAACATGAAAGCGCGCTTGTTTGATTATGATTATAATTTAATAGACGAAGATAGAGTCGGAGATGAAGATGCTGTATTTAGAGTATCGGGAGAGCTTGTAGCGGGACAAACATATTATTTGTCTTTAATTGCAGATTGGGATTGGACAGAAACAGTATCTTATACAGAATATACTGAAGTACCGATGCAGTTAATTTCAATAGAATAGGAGGCGTGCGCAATGTCAATAAAAAAGATATTAATGTTTTTAATATGTATAAGCATCATGGCTTCTTCAAATTGTGTTTCGGCAATTGAATCTATGGGAGATGATTTCGTTCCACCTCTTGGGCATGGGACCGGCTTAATAATGTCGGAAGATGAAATAGCTGAATTTCACTCAAGAATCCCCAAAATAGTAAATGTAATGCCAAATGATATCGCAATTTCAAGGGTTGAGCAAGATACTACAAAGAAAGTTGAAAATAATAGAGCAGGAGATGTAAGAACCGCGAAATTAGGCAAGGAAATTGTAGGAAGATATGATGGACAAACTAATATCCCCGGACAATCCGGCGGCGTTGAACAATTTCCTCTTGCAAGTTCTGTAGATGTAAGTCAGTCATGTACATTTCCTAATATTGCTAATCAGGGAAACTTTGAATCGTGTGTGTCATGGTCGTTGGTATACTATCAGCTCACGAATAATACTTGTGTTATTAGAAATCAAGAGGCCAAGACAGAATTGGGTGATGATGTGACTCAGAACATTATGTCTCCCAGATGGATATATGCAATGACCAATTTCGGGAGGAATATACCGACATTCTATGCGGAAGCGTGTGCTGCGTTAATGAGCTATGGCTGTCCTGAAACTGATATATATTCAAGAGATATAACAATGTCAAATTTAAAACAGTGGTGTGTAGATTCTGATATATGGGAAACGGCATTTTACAACAAACCGGAGCAAATAATGTATGATGTATTCACAATAAATGAATTATATGGCGGCAATATTTCAAATTCAAATACATTAACGAGAATTAAGCAAATTTTATCGGATGGTTATGTACTCACATACTCTACTAATGTCGGAGCATACAACTACACACAAGAAACAAGTAACGGTGAATGGGCTTGTCGATATGTAGGAACAGATACAGAAGTTTGGCATGCTATGACTATTGTGGGATATGATGATAATTATTGGATAGATGTTAATGATAACGGGGTTCATGACACCGGAGAAACAGGCGCACTTAAAATTGCGAATTCTTGGGGAACAACCGCCAGTCATTATAATAACGGTTACTTATGGTTGGCATATGATGCAATAGGAGAAGTGAGTGGCGTAAGTGGAATGCCGACAAATAGAGATAGCGCTATCCGGGCATATTATTTTATACAACCAAGCAAGGTGTATGAGCCGTTAATGGTTGCAGATGTTACCATAAGTGCAAAAAGGCGTAATCAAATTGGCATAGAAATTGGTGTTTTGTCCGGCGCAATAGAAGAAAAAATAAGTATAGTGCCAAACTACCATGTCGCATTTTCAACAGAAAAACTCGGAAATAACAGTAATCAGCACACATCGCTTGCATGTAATTTCACTGGTGGAACTACACTAGAAGAAATGACATTGCCGATAGATTTGACACCCTTATTACAAAATGTGTATTCTAATTCAAATATAAATG
>CACXEN010000250.1 GCA_902766675.1 uncultured Erysipelotrichaceae bacterium | reverse complement strand
TCAGTTGCTTCCATGATTGATCAATTTAATATGTCTAATATCGATATTCTTCAGAATTTGGGATGTGAAGTTCATGTAGCATGTAACTTTGAAAATCCAGGTAATTTATCTGAAGAAAAAAATCGACAGTTAAAAGAAACATTAATGAATAAGCACGTTGCTTATCATCAAATCAATTTCTCAAGATCAGTATCTGATTTAAAAGATGATGCAGTAGCTTACAAGCAATTGATTGAATTGTTTGTAAAATATCAATATGACTTTGTACATTGCCATTCACCAATTGCGGCAGCAATCTGTCGTGTAGCTGCTAAAAAGACAAATACGAAGGTTATTTATACTGCTCATGGTTTCCATTTTTATGATGGAGCACCAAAAAAGAACTGGATGATCTTTTATCCAATTGAAAAATCATTGTCAAAAATAACAGATACACTTGTTACAATTACGCATGAAGATTATGATCGTGCAAATAGAGAATTTAATATGAAGCATCTTTATTATGTGCCTGGTATTGGTATTGATTTAAATAAGTTTGGTCATACACCAGTTGATATAAAAGAAAAAAGAGCAAGCTTAGGTCTACAGGATGAAAATGTTATGTTATTATCAGTTGGCGAATTAAATAAGAACAAGAATCATGAAATTGTCATTCGTGCGATTGCATCATTACATGATTCACACGTTCATTACTTTATTGCCGGTATTGGTGATTTAGAATCATATCTTAAAGACCTTTCAATAAATTTAGGTGTTGAAAATCAAGTTCATTTCTTAGAATTTAGAACAGATGTTTCAGAATTAGATGAAGCTTGTGATATTTTCTTACTTCCTTCATTACGTGAAGGATTGAATGTTTCACTTATGGAAGCTATGGCTAGTGGTAAGCCATGTATTGCAAATGATACTAGAGGAAATAACGATTTGATCGATTCAGATAAAGGTGGCTATTTACTTCATAATGATGTGAACGAATATATTTCTTCAATACATGAATTAGTAAATCATAAAGAGGAAAGAGACGCTTTTGGTGCATATAATAGCGAAAAGATTAAAGATTTTTCAAAAGAAAAAGTAGATGCAAAGATGACAGAAATTTATCAGGCTGCATTGGAGGATTAAATATGAAAGTTGTACACGTTCTTAATACTGGTGGTTATTCAGGTGCAGAAAATGTGGTAATTACAATTATTAATCACTTAAAAAAACAGAATATTGATTGTGTGTACTTAAGCCCGTACGGTGAGATTGCCGATAGGTTAGAAAAAGAGGGTATTAAATATTATGCAGTCGATCATCTCTCTGTGAGTGTTTTAAAGAAGGCATTTTCTGATTTACAGCCCGATGTTGTTCATGCGCATGATTTTACTGCATCAATTATGGTAGCTTTAAGTCATCCCCATGCGAAAGTCATTAGTCATATTCATAACAATTCTCCATGGTTAAAGAAAATAAATTCTAAATCCTTAGCTTTCTTATATGCATCATTATGTAATGATCAAATATTAACTGTATCTGATTCAGTCGAAAAAGATTATGTATTTGGTAAATTAATACACAATAAAATAAAATGTGTAGGTAATCCAGTAGACTTATCAGTAATTAGAGAAAAAGCAGATCGCGCTCAGTGTGATGAAAAATTTGATGTAATATTTTTAGGACGTTTGACAGAGCAAAAGAATCCAAAAATGATTGTGGAAGTTTTTGATGAACTATGTCGAAAGTATAGTCAGATTCGGATTGCGATCGTTGGTGACGGGGAAGAAAGAAATTTTTTCCATGAAAAACTTGATCAATATAAAAATATTAAATTCTTCGGTTTTTTGGATAATCCTTATCCTATATTAAATAATGGTAAAGTTTTATTCTTGCCATCAAAATGGGAAGGATTTGGACTAGTAGCGGTGGAATCTTTAGCATTAGGTGTTCCAGTAGTTACTAGTGGTGCTGGAGGCTTAAAAAATATTGTAAATGATCAGTGTGGATTCATTGGCAATAGTAAAGAGGATTATGTTAAAGAATTTGATAAATTGTTTTTAGAAGATGACTATTATAAAGAAAAACGAGAAAGCGCCTTGGCGAGAGCAAAATCGCTTGAAAATATAAATGAGTATATGGGGGATATGATAAAACTGTATAAGCATTTATGTAATAGGAAGGAATTTATATGATTCTCTATATTTTGATTTTTATAAGTATTGTTTTTTT
>CACXEN010000249.1 GCA_902766675.1 uncultured Erysipelotrichaceae bacterium | reverse complement strand
AAGGCAGTTTTAGTATGCTTGCAGAATTAGTAAACGACGGAACAATCACAATTCAGAAAGCTGCTGAAAAAGCAGGCATGGATGAAGCTGCATTTAAGAAAAAAATGAGTGAACAATAAAAAGTACCATAGCAGATCTGACAGGATGAATGTTGATGGACATACATAGCATCAGTGATTATGTCGCAGAAACCTGCTATGTTACAATTCATATGTACGTTTACGTGCACCAAATTTAGCATTTTTTTAAGCAATTCAATAAAATAAGAGGGGGAATCAACAAATGAACAAACACAAGATGAAAAAGCACATCCTGCATTCATGCATAGCAACATTTGCTATATGGATATCTATGATGCTGGCAAGTGATATCCATGCAACCGAACTGCAGGTGGAATCAGGTACTGATACCACAGCACCTGTTATCAATCAGATCACAATGGACAAGACAGTTGCCAAGAAGGGTGAAACAGTTACCCTGAGTTTGGATGTTGTAGAGGAAGGTACAGGTGTAACAAGTGCAAGCGTAAGCATATATACTTACAATGAAGATGGATTGCAGATAATCTCTTCCCAAATGACGGAAAATCTGAATTGGTATACCGGTATGCATGAATTGCAGCTTACTATTCCGGCAGATGCAAAGTCCGGCAACTATTACATTGGGCAGATAGATATTGCAGATCTTGGAGGAAACAAGACGCAATATTTTGATGGTTGGGATAAAGATGGATACAAGACAGATGCGAATGGATCATATGTGCCAGGCTTTACAACAGATAATAAATGTTATATCGCTTCGGGAGCAACAATAGCAGTTACCAATGACAATGGAGATGATGAGATTTCTCCCAAAGTGACCAATGTATCTATTGATGCGGATAAGGTCAAAAACGGAAGTACCTTTTATGCAAATATTGATGTCGTCGAAGAAGAAAGCGGAATTGATGTGATTACACTGTCATTTTATACATATGTTGATGGTGAAATGAAAAGCTTTTCGCAGAGACAGAGCCTGGATGGTAAAAAGACCGGTACCTATGCCATTCCGATCAAGGTATCGGGGGTGACCCGTGGCAACCTGTATCTGGGAGAAGTGCAGATCTGGGATAAAGCGAATAATTCTTCCGATTACTTTGATGGATGGAATGCTTCCGGCTATAAAAAAGATGAAAATGGATATTATCTGCCAAGCATTACATCAGAAGGGCAGAAATGCTATATCGAAAATGGAAAAACGCTCCAGATTATTTCAGAAGGAGATGTGCAGGATCCGGAGATTGATTATGTGAAGATCCTTACCTCGGAGGTAGTAAAGCCGGATGTTGCCAGAGTGGAAGTGCATGCAATTGAAGATGATGTTATAGATAATATCCGTGTTTATTTGTACACCTATCAGGGAAATGACGTGTATTACTGCGGCAATATCATAAGACCTGATAAAGGAACCGGTACTTATGTGATTGAGATTCCTGTTACTACAGATGTTGTCAGTGGCATTTACCGTGTGGGACAGATCGATATCACAGACAAGGCAGGCAATGTTTCACAATATTTTGAGGGATGGCCGAAGGAAGGATATTCCAAAAACGAGCAGGGAAGCTACATCAAAGGCTTTGGCAGTGACCGGAAAAAGGCATACATTGCGTCCGGAGCGGAGACGATGACAGTCAAAGATGAGTTTGATGTCGCATTTGAAATGGGATTATCCAACCCGGCACTGCTTAGAAGTGTACAGGGATTAAAAGAAGGAGAAACCGGACAGATTTTAATTGACAGTACCAAGACTATCAAATCAGAAATCTTTGCTGCAATTAAAGGAAAAGATGTTAATTTAGCAATTTTTAGCAGAGACTATCGATGGCTTTTCAATGGAAAAGATATTACCAATCCTAAGGATATCGCATTGGAAGTGACATTGGAAGATACCAGAGAAATGATAGCGGGAGAAAATCACAATGTTTTAAAGGTTATTTTTGCTGACAATGGTGTACTTCCGGGAAGTGCAGAGGTAAGAGTGCGTTCAGACTTTTTCAAGAGATATCAGGATCATGGCATGAACCTTTATTATTGGAATCCGGAGCACAATGCTGCACAAATTGAGCGGGATACCGATGTGGCTGTTAAAGAGGACGGAGCTGACCACTGGGGCTGTTTTCATGTAAAGCACAACTCTACATTTCTGGTAGTAGATGAAGGAAATAAACAGGATGCGGAACAGATGAAGGATGCAGCTGACAAGATACAGGCATTTGTCAGCAGGATGTATACCGTCGTATTGAACCGCAATCCGGATCCGGTTGGACTCAACACATGGGTGGGAGGACTCTCAAGCGGCACCATGGATGGCGCTTCGCTTGCGCGTGGCTTTATATGCAGCGAAGAATTTACCAAGCGCAATCTGAGTGATGCGGATTATGTAGATGCGCTGTATCAGACCTTCTTTAATCGTGATGCTGATCCGATTGGAAAAGACACCTGGATGAACTCACTTGCCAAAGGAGAAGGAAGAGTACATGTCCTTGCCGGATTTGTCAATTCTGTTGAATTTGCCAATCTATGTGACCAGTATGGTATTGCAAGAGGAACAATGGAAGAAGACGGATCCAACCAATATCGTGCAGGTGTCAGAAACTTTGTGCTGAGAAATTATACAAAAGCCCTTGGAAGAAAAGGTGAAACACTGGGAGTAGAAGACTGGTGCCATGCAATCAATACAGGACGGATGACGGCATTGGATGTTGCTATGAGCTTCTTCCACTCTGAGGAGTATCTGAATAAAAATCTGAGTAATGCAGATTATGTGGAAACCCTATATGAAACATTTCTTGGCAGAGCTTCTGATGCAGCCGGAAAAGCCGACTGGGTTGGACAGCTGGATGCCGGAAAAAACCGGGATGAAGTGATGAAGGGATTTGCGTATTCAAAAGAATTCCGTGAGATTATGAGTGCGTATGGGTTGTGAGACATTATCACAATACGCCCAGTTTGTAGCCGTCACAAGGGAATATGCAAATAAATATGATAACCGTGAAGAGGCCATGAATGCCGCGATCGAGTACTGTATCGGGCATGAATGAAGCTGCATTTAAGGAAAAAATGAATGAACAATAAAAAAGTACCATAGCAGATCTGACAGGATGAATGTTGATGGACATAGATAACATCAGTGATCGTGTCGCAGAAACCTGCGAGGACTGTGACCTAAAAAAGGCTCCTGTGGGAGCCTTTTTGTGTAGAATCATCTATAAACTATAAAAGTAAAGGGAAATATGGTACAGAATTTGTATATCCGTTAAATTTATGCTACAATTTGTTTGTGTGTTTGCGCGTATTAAATTTAGTGATTTTTAGAGGATATGATAATCTTTAAATTGTAGTTAAAGAAATTAAACAAACAAAAGATTCACGTAATGAAAAGATGATCGTTCAATGTAGATACGACAGTATGCTGGAGATACCTTTAGCCGGCCGGTAATAGCAGAAATATATTTTTCTTTCACAGGGTCTGCTTTCTGTATGATTGCAACCTTCAGGGCATGTCGGCAGTGAACTTGATATCCGGTTTGGAAAGATGGCTGGAAATTTTAGTTTGGTATGGTTTTGTTGTGGTGACTTAATTTTACATCAAAAAGGAATGGGATTCCTTATGTTTTTGGTATTTTTTGAAAGTTGTTTATGACGATGATTATGAAAACAGGGCTTTGTGGATAAAAGTACGGAAACTCAAATAATTTGTACATTTATTGAATCTGTGCTACAATTTTTTTGTACATTTATGCGCATTAAATGTAGTGCTTTTTAGAGGATATGGTAAAACATAAATTATATGATAAGAGAAAAAAGAACAAATGTATGATGAATCAAATTTGCATCTATATACAGTAAAGTATATGGCAAGAAACTTATCATGGAGTTAGATTGCCCCATGTAATTAAAATGCTGGAGTAAAAGAATTGATGTTCTTAAAGAAAATTTGTAAAATTATAAATACGTAGGAAAATGAATTGTACTATAATGTTACTGGAAGAAAGATGAATATTTTCACCGAATCTTATTAGATGTAAATTAAACTCAAACTTTAAAATCCTATTTAATGTGGTATAATAATTCGATGATGATTATATTAAAAAGAATACAGAGTTCTATGGCGTGATTGAAGAGAATATAGAGAACAAATGAAAATATTTGTGCAGCATAGAAACTGTAAGGAGAGCATAAATGAACATATTGATTTTAGGAGCTGCAGGATTTATTGGTACAAATCTTACAATTGAATTGGCTAAAAACAAGAATGATCATATTACTCTTGTGGATAAATATATAGAGTATTTTTCGAATGTTCAGAAATTTGATTTTCATAATGTAGAAATTAAGCAATCTTCATTGGATGAAAATGAAAATTTCAGTTTTTTAAAGGGGCAAGATATTGTTTATCATTTGGTGAGTACAAATGCACCGACGACTTCAAATCAGCATATTAGTCAAGATATTGAATCTAACGTTTTGTTTTCTTCTAATTTATTTGATGCCTGTATAAAAAGAGGTGTTGGGAAGGTTGTCTTTATTTCATCAGGGGGAACTGTATATGGTAAAGAGGTTAGATGTCCTTTATCTGAGAGTGCGCCAACTGATCCAATTTCGTCATATGGTGTTCAAAAGATAATGATAGAAAAACTTTTATATTTATATAATTATATGTATGATCTTGATTATAGAATTATTCGATTGGCTAATCCGTACGGTCCGTATCAAAGACCCAATGGTGTCCTTGGAGCAGCAACAACATTCACATATAAGGCATTAAGACATGAAGAAATTCAAGTTTATGGCGATGGATCTGTTGTGAGAGATTTTATTTATATAGATGATGCGGTAAGGGCAATTGTTAATATTGTTAACGGTAATAATACATACCGTACATTTAATGTTGGATGTGGTTATGGAACTTCAATTAAAGAGTTACTATTTGCAATAGGAAAAGCTTTAAATGTGGAGATGAATATTACCTATCTACCAACACGCGCAGTAGATGTCCCTATTAATTATTTAGATATTAGTAGATATGAAGCATGTTATGGTGGTTTAAATCCGATTGCTTTAGAAGATGGAATAAGAAAAACTGCAGAGTTTATGAAAAAGGAATTATTGTAATGGAAAGAATTGCATTAATAATGGGCAAGATGCATTCTGGTGGGAAGAAAAATCTTGTTATGGAATATTATAGGCATATTGATAAAAAAAAAGTTCAGTTCGATTTTATTTGTGATGATGATTCTAATGCTATCCCAATTAAAGAAATTGAAGATTTGGGGGGCAGAGTATATATAGTTCCACATTATCAGAACATCATTGCCAATATAAGAGCCATAAAGAAAGTGTGTGAAGAAAATCAATATAAAATTGTACATGCGTACAATGGTACTATGAACGTTTTTGGCCTCTTTGCCGCATGGCTAGCAAGAGTTCCCGTTAGAATCAATGAAAGCATCTCTATGGCCCATGATTTGGATAAAAAAACATATATAAAAAAAATATTAAAACCCTTTTCAAGTTGTTTTGCAACTCATTATATGGCCAATGGAGAGGCCTGTGGCGCGTGGCAGTTTGGCAAATTATATGATGAGGGGAAGGTGGCGATATTTAAGACTGTTATTAATGTAGATGAAAATAAGTATGACTTAGAAATGAGAAATAAATGCAGAAAAGAATTGAATCTAGAGAATAATATTGTTATTGGACACATTGGGAGGTTAACGGCTCAAAAAAACACATTGTTTATTATAGATATTTTTAATGAGATTGTTAAAATTGAAGACAGAGCAAGGATTTTAATTATTGGTGATGGAGATTTAAGAAACGATATGCTAGATCGAATAAAAAAGTATGATCTTGAAGACAAAGTGGTGTTTCTTGGTCGACGGGAAGATATTAAGCAGTTTTATAATGCCATGGATTGTTTCTTATTACCATCTTTATACGAGGGACTTCCTGTTGTTGGCGTAGAGGCTGAGTCATATGGCTTGCCAGTTTTCTTTTCTACGGAGATTTCGAAAGAGTCTAGTCCATGTGATGACTTGGGGACGTTTATTGAGCTTAATAGGGGTGCTACTGAGTGGGCGAAAATAATAGTAGAAAAGGTTAAGAATACTGAAAGAATAGACCACCGAGGAGATATCAAGAAAGCTGGATTTGATTCTGCTATTGAAGCGAAAAAATTGCTTAGGTATTATGAGGAGATAAGAAATGAAAATTTTAGTAACGGGTGCTAACGGTTACCTTGGGCAAGGAATTGTTAAGGCAATACTTGAAAGTGGAAATGAAGTTGTTGCCGCATGCCACTCAAGAGTTGATGTGGTCGATCCACGCGCTGAAATAAAGCAGTGTGAGTTGTTTGCAATCAAAAATCCATATGATTATTTTGGGAGACCTGATGTTTTACTGCATTTGGCATGGAGAGATGGTTTTGTTCATTATTCAAGTGCTCATATTGATGACCTTCCAAAACACTATATTTTTATCAAGAAAATGGCAGAAGCTGGATGTAAACATATTGCAGCAATGGGAAGTATGCATGAGATTGGATTTTTCGAGGGAAGTATCAATGAGAATACACCTTGTAATCCAATTACGCCGTATGGAATTGGAAAAAACGCATTAAGAGATTTAACTAGGATGATTTGTAAACAGAATAATTGTGTTTTTCAATGGCTTCGTGGCTATTACATTGTTGGTAATTCGAAGTATGGATCATCAATTTTCTCAAAAATCATGGCGGCAGTAGAAGAAGACAAAAAGGAATTTCCTTTTACTTTAGGTCAAAACCAGTATGACTTTATAGACTATCCAGAGTTTTGCACTCAGGTGGCAGCTGTTGTCGGACAGAATCAGGAACAAGGAATTATAAATATATGCTCGGGCAGACCCGAGAAGTTGGCGGATCGCGTAGAGCGATTTATTAAAGAAAACAATTATGATATCAAACTTCAATATGGAATGTTTCCTGATAGACCCTACGACTCCAAGGCAATTTGGGGGGATAATTCTAAGATTGAAAAGATTATGCGTCGCGAGGATAAGTGAGTTATGGATACTAAACCATTAAACGGAAAAAAAATTCTTTTCTTCTCTTGGCCGTTTTATGAATACCCTCAAAAAATCAGAAGAAAAATGGAAGAGATGGGAGCGGAGGTGACTTATTATTGTTCTGCTCCGACAACTAATTTTTTGAAAGTGCGATTTCTTGAACGTTTTGAAGGACTGAAGAAAAGTTATTTTAACAATATTATAGAAGAAATATCACATTGCAATTATGATTATGTATTTATGATTAACGCAGCCATATTTCCAGAGTATTTTTTAAAAAAAATGCAAGAGGCTTGCAAAGATTCGTGCAAATTATTGTACTCGTGGGATGCTCTTGCAGTATATCCGGACGCAAAGAGATTTCATAAATATTTTGACTATGTCTATAGCTTTGATTCTAACGATGTTAAAAACAATGATTATATGATTTTTTTGCCATTATTCTATTGTGATGACATGTTTCAGGGACAAATAAAGCATGGCTTTAAGTATGATTTTTCATTTATAGGATTTGGGCATACAGAAAGATACAATTTTATTAAGATGATAAAAAAATTTGCAGATAATAATGGATTTACTTATTTTTTTAAATTATATTTGCCATCAAAAATACATTTTATTAGGGGTAAGTATATAAAAGGATTATTTAGAACAGCAAAGATGACTGATTTTGTGTATAAGCCGATATCTCTTGAAACAACAAAGAGAGTAATAAGTGAGTCAAAGATAGTTATTGATATTGAATTGAGTAATCAAAGTGGATTGACAATGAGAACAATAGAGACTCATGGCATGAGAAAGAAATTAATCACGACGAATAAAAATATATTAGATTATGACTTCTATGATCCAAATAATATTTGTGTTGTTGACAGAAAAAATCCTTTTATCAGCACGGAATTCGTTAAGTCAGATTACAAAATTCTGCCTGAAACTCTGTATGCAAAATATACGCTAAGCAATTGGCTTAGAGTTATCTTTAGGTGCGAAAATGAAAATTAGTGTTATTATTCCAGTATATAATGGGGAGAAATATATAAACAAAACTATAGGGTTAATTTTGAATCAGGCTTACAAGGATATTGAACTTATTTTAGTAAATGATGGTTCAACGGACGGTAGTAGAGAGATTTGTGAAAAATATGCCAAAATTGACTCTAGAGTAATACTTATTAATAAGAACAATGCTGGCATATCAGCGGCTAGAAATACTGGACTTGGAGTCGCTACTGGAGAATGGATTTCATTTATTGATCAAGATGATGAGATTAGCATCGATATATATATAAAATTAACTGCACAACTTGATTTTTCGGACGATATGGTAGTTGCTGGCAAAAAAATGTTACTGATTAATGAAGAAGATAGCGTTTTACAAGAGTCCATTTATGATTACGAAGATGATACTGTTGTTGACGAATCAAGAAAGCTAACACATTTATTCAATATAAACAGAGACACCCGGTTGCTTCATCTTTGGAATTGTTTGTATAAAAGAAAAATAATTGAGCTTTTTGGCATCAAATTTAACACTAATTTGAGATATGGGCATGAAGATACATTGTTTAACTTTGAGTATGTCACTAAGTGTATAAAAATAAGATATGTAAAAGGTGTCGTATATACATATTCGAGAAGGATGGCGACAAGCACTTCTCTAAAAGAAAATAAGGATTATATAAGTGACTTTAAAATATATTGCGATGTTGTTGGAAATTGTTTAAAAAAAAATGATAAAAGGACAGAGAGTATGTTGTTTACATATCTGCTTAGAATAGGAATTAATATGTTTAAACAATATGGTAAAGAGAATGATAAAATGGTGCTGACAGACATATACAAAAAATCAATAGAAACTGCACATTCAGGGAAAGTGGCTAGAGCGTGTACAGCAAATAAGTTGTTGTATTTGTTTTATCTCACATGCTCTGTATTACTTGCACATAATAGATTAACATTATGTGTAAAAATAATTAATTTGGCACCTAAGAAATAAATGAGGATTTAATTAATGATGTATGATTACTTGATTGTCGGGTCTGGATTGTATGGATCTATTTTTGCTAGAGAGGCAACGAATAAAGGTTATAAAGTCCTTGTGATTGATAAAAGAGATCATATTGCCGGAAACATTTATACTGAAAAAATTGAAGGTATTAACTTTCACAAGTATGGTGCACACATCTTTCATACAAATATTAAAGAGGTGTGGGACTATCTGAATCAATTTGCTACTTTTAACCGCTTTACTAATTCTCCCGTGGCTAATTATAAGGGCGAGCTTTATTCCATGCCGTTCAATATGTATACATTCAATAAGATGTGGAAAGTTGTTACTCCTGAAGAAGCTGCAACAAAGATTGAAGAGCAGAGAAATGAAATTAAATGTAAACCTAGGAATCTTGAAGAGCAGGCAATTCAACTTGTTGGTCGAGATATCTATGAAAAATTGGTGAAGGGCTATACCGAAAAGCAGTGGGGCAGAGAATGTAAAGATTTACCAGCTTTTATTATCAAGCGTCTTCCTGTTCGTCTTACTTTCGATAATAACTACTTCAATGCTCTATATCAGGGCATCCCCATTGGTGGATATACTAAAATGGTAGAGAAAATTTTGGATGGCATAGAAGTAAGGCTAAATGAGGACTACTTGGAGAGAAAAGAATACTGGAACAGTTTAGCTAAGAAGATTGTTTACACAGGACCTATTGATGCGTACTTTGATTACTCCTTAGGTTATCTTGAATATCGTTCTGTCTGCTTCGAGAATGAAGTTTTAGACATTCAAAACTTTCAGGGAAATGCAGTTGTGAATTATACGGATAGAGATACTCCTTGGACAAGAATAATTGAACATAAATGGTTTGAGTTTGGTAAAGATGAGAATGGAAATGATTTGCCAAAGACGATTATCAGTAGAGAATATAGTTCTGAATGGAAACCTGGAGACGAGCCTTATTATCCGGTTAATGATGAGAAGAACGGCAGGCTTTATACAGCCTATAAGGAGTTGGCAGATAAAGAAGATAGTGTAATCTTTGGTGGGAGATTGGGCGAATATAAATACCACGATATGGATATTACAGTTGCATCTGTGTTAGAGAAATGCAAGAAGCTTACAAGGAGAAAATAAAATGATATATATTCTATCATCAACTCATGCTGCAACAGGAGGAACAGAATTACTACAACAATTATGTTTTCAATTGAACTGTAATGAGATTCCAGCGGCAATGTACTATACTGAAAAGTATAATGATTCGAAAGTAAAAGGAAAGTTTGATAAAATGTATCATAATCCTTTTACTAACGAGATTGGAGACAAGGCTATTGCAGTGGTACCTGAAACAGAATTTGATTCTTTTCAAAAAATAAAAGATAAATTTGAAGACGTTTATATATGGTGGTTAAGCGTAGATAATTATTATGGATCAGGTAGAATAAAGACAAATTTTTATAGAAATTTATATAGGAGAATAAAACATAATAGAAATTTGAAACTTTTTAGAAGTTCATATCATTGTGTTCAATCAGAATATGCAAGACTTTATCTTATTAACGAGATAGGAATTAATAAAGAAAAAATATATTATCTGTCTGATTATATTAATGACGAATATTTGAGAAACAGAGATATAGAGTTATCAAATAAAGAAGATATTATTCTCTATAATCCTAAAAAAGGATATGAATTTACACGTAGATTAATAAATGCTATGCCAGAATATAACTGGCTGCCTCTTGAGAATATGAATAATCAGGAGATGGTAAATGCATTCACAAAAGCAAAGTTATATGTGGACTTTGGTAATCATCCAGGTAAGGATCGGATACCAAGAGAAGCGGCAATGTTCTATTGCTGTATTATAACTGGAAGAAAAGGTGCTGCAAATAATGATGAGGATATTCCAATTTTAGCTAAATATAAAATTGATGAAGATAAGTCTGAAATTGATGCTGTTAAAAAAGTAATTGAAGAGACGGTTTACAATTATGAAAATCAATTGTCAGATTTCCATACATATCGTGAAAAAATTTTGTCTGAGAAAAAGTTGTTTATAGAAAATGTAAAACACCTTTTTGGAAAATATAAGTGAGATGACTACTAATGAGAATAAAGAATCTGAATAAAATTAATTGTTTACTGTTAGGATTATTTGTTATAAGTGTAATTTTTAGTAGGTTTAAAGTTTTTTCAATTATCTCATTGATTGGGTTTCTAATTTTTTTATTGAATATTATAAAAGAGGATGCGTTATTTTATATTAAGTATTTCTATATAGTATTTGTTGTTTTGGCGACGATATTTGCATGTTTTGTTATCGAATTTGGTAATTTCTTTTTACTTGAAGTTAGAGAATTTGCAAAGTATACTGGTTCACTGCCTCTTCTTATATTATCATATTTTACTCTGATTGTTACAATAAATTATCTTGATAAGAAATATAACAAAAAAACGGTAAAAAAAAGCTTTGTATTATCTGACAAGTCAGAGCAGCTATCTTTTAGATACATTAGTATTTTTACCTTACTACTTATATTTTTATGTTTTATTAAGGTATTGCCACATCCGTCGTTTGTTATTGGTCTCGAACGTGCTGATTATGCAATACAATATGGTTTGTCTGGAATTTTTGGAAAAATGTCTCAAAATATTCCAAGATTAATTATTTTCCCTTTTGTTTTAACAATTGGCGGAAAGGGGAAAGATAGGTTTATTGGCTTATCATGTTTAATACTTTCTATTTTGTATTATTTATGGGTTGGAAATAAATTTGGTGCTTTTTTTGAGATGATGTGCATTTTTCTTATAGTATTGGCTGATTATTTAGTTGTCCGCTTCAGTACAAGAAAGATAATTTCATTCATAAGTAAAATTGCAATTGCTTTTGTGATTCTGATATGTGTTACTCTACTAATTCAGTCATTTACCTATAATGGGACAATAATGACTTACTTTTCATCGAGGATCGCTGCTGAAGGGCAAGTTTGGTGGAGAGTATTTGATCTGAGTGCAGGGAAATTTCATTTAAATGAAATTTTAGATGAACTTCAATCATTTAAATTAGGGACAAAAGACGTTAGAGAAAGTTTAAATGCTCATTATGGAATATACAAGATGATGTATTATATAGCTCCTGAAAGTTACGTATCATCACTTATTTCTGCTGGATATAGATATACGGAGGCAGGATTTGCAATAATGTTTTATTACTTTAGCTATATGGGACCTCTTATTTATGCAATTATTATGGGGATTTATTTTACTTTTATTACCAATAGATTATTTATTGCAATTAATAAAAGACAAGTTTTAAGAGTATATTTATATATTCGATTGTGGCTTTATGGTACGACAAGTTTTTCAATGTTTATTTTTTCGCCGTTTTTTACCCCTATGTCCGTTGCCATATATGTTTACTTACTATTAACTCATAATAAAAATTTGACCGTGAATATTAAAAATGTGAAGGTAAAACTATGATTAAACGAAATGATTATTATAGTGAAATAGAATGGAATGATATTTATGAAGATTATGATATACTCAAAAGTTTCAGTCAGGAAGGATTTTATGATAAAGTATATCCTAAAAGTATAAATAGTTCTAGAAAAATGTATAAAAAAATTATAAAGAAATTAATGAATTTTGTTGAGGATATTAAATTTCAAAGAAAGCACGAGAACACAATATTTATGAGTAATATTGATAGATTTGAATATTTAGCGCATACGATTTCTGAGCAATTTAATATTGTGACAATTTCTAAAGTAAATGCCCCTAAAATGGAGTTTGATTATTATAAATATTATCCCATTGATTTTGATGAAAAATTATATTTAGGGTTTAAAGAGAGAAGGATAGAGAATGCAATTGAGGTAATTGACAAGATATCGGCATTATTTGTAAAAAAGAAAATAAAAGTAGTTTTATTGAGCTGTGATAGATCATTTATAGAGAGAGCTTTGGTGTTTGCTGCTAAAAAAAACAGTATTCCTGTAGTGGTTTTTCAGCATGGAATTTTTATAGGTGATGATATACCGAGAACAAAAATTGGAATTTATGGTGATCAGTATTGGGTATGGTGCAACTATATAAAGGAAAAATTCTTGGATGCATTCGGAAATAAAAAAAGAGATGTTCGACTAATGGGATATCCGTTTGAAATTAAGAACAAAAATAACAAGAACAAAAAAAGGGTTTTATTTATTGGCGAGGATTATTCGAACTTAAATTCAGATTATGATGCTTTATTTAATCAATCGGCAAGATATGTCTGTAGAGCGTGTTCAGAATTAGGGTTGGACTTTTATTTTAGACCGCATCCAAATATAAACAGAGACAGCATCATTGATAATTTTAGCAATGAAAAAAATTTCAGATTCAGTGAACAGAAAAATTTGATGGATGATATGAACGATTCATTAGTAATTATTGGTGACTTTTCTTCTGTCCTTTTAGAAGCTGCGCTGATAAAAAAACCTGTAATTCAGATTGATTGGGGCGAATATGTTCATAATTTGCTAAAACAAAAAATGTATTCATTTTCAACTAAGGTAACAAATTCATATGAACCAATTAAGAAAGCCTTAGAGATGGCAGCTGAAGGAAAAATTAAAACAGAAATAGACGACTATTATTTACACTTAAATGATAATTTGGGAAATGATGTATGCGCTTGGATTAGAGAGTTGATAAAAGGATAAGAAAGAAGGATAAAATTGGAATCATGGCAGAAAGTAGAAAAAAAAATACAATGCGGAATATTATAATGTCCTATCTTAATATGATAGTGACAATGCTGTTTCAATTCATATCGAGAACAATTATAGTTCAAACGCTTGGATATCAGTATTTAGGTCTTTCTAGCCTTTTTACTTCTATTTTACAGGTTTTATCGCTGGCTGACTTAGGGTTTGCAGGAGCAATAATGTACAATCTTTATAAGCCAATTGCTGATGGTGATGATGTCAAGGTGTGTGCATTGCTGGAATATTTAAAAAAAGTATACAGGACAGTAGGAATAGTTATCTTTTCTTTTGGTGTGGTAATTATGCCGTTTATAAAATTATTTATTAATGGAGATGTTCCAGCGGATATAAATCTTTATATTTTGTATTTTCTGTATTTGATTAATACTGCTGTAAGTTATTTCCTATTTGCTTATAAGAATACTCTTCTTGAGGCGCTTCAGAGAAATGATATTGTTAAGAACATATATACGGTAGTCAGTATTGGACAGTATGTTCTACAGTTAGTGGCATTGACTTTATTTAAAAATTTTTATTTTTTTGTAATAGCAAATATACTGGGTACCATGCTTAAAAATATTGTCGGTGAGTGGGTATCTAAAAGAATATATCCTCATTATTTTTGTAAAGGAACAATAGATTCTGAAACAAGGGGAGACATTGTCACAAGAGTTAAAGGGCTTTTGGTTTGTAATATTAGTGGAAAAACGTATACGACACTTGATAGCATTGTGATTTCTTCATTTATTGGTCTTGGAGCGGTTGCTGTATATAATAACTATCTTGTTATTTTTACAGCGGTAACCACTTGCATGACAGTAATACGTGGAGGTATGCAAGCGAGTGTCGGAAATAAGATTGCAGTTGCGTCAGTTGATGAAAATTATCAAGACATGCTTGTGTGGCAATTTTTATTTTCTGTTTTGGTAACCTGGTGTGCATCGTGTATGCTGTGTCTCTATCAGCCATTTATGACAATGTGGATGGGGAAAGATATGTTGCTTCCAATGCGAGATGTAGTCTTATTTTGCATTTGGATTGTTGTTTCAGAAGTTCAACATGCATTTTTTCTGTATCTTTCTGGAAATGGATTATGGTGGGAACTAAAACAGCCATATATCTTAAGCACTGTGCAAAATTTAGTATTAAATATTGTGTTTGGCAAGTTCTTTGGAACGACAGGAATTATAATTTCTAGTTTATTAGCCACTCTTATTTTTGGCTTAATATGGCAATGCATCATTATATTCAAATGTTATTTCAAATGTACACCTATTGAGTATTACAAGAAACAGGTGAGATATTTTGCTATTACAATTATTGTATGTGGATTGTCTTATTATCTATGTGGTTTGATAAGAATTGATGAAATTGGGGGATTGGTTGTCAAAGGAATCATATGTACGACAGTATCGGCTGTTGTAATGGGATTGTCTTATTTTAGAACCCGCATATTTAAAAGAACCATAAGCTTATTGAGAAAGAGATAAGAGATGAAATGCAGGAGTATATGTGAATATTCTTGTGCAATGGGATGTTAGAGAATTTGTAGGTGTATTGAATATATAAAATGATAAGTATGAGTTTTATTGATTATACTGAAGTTACACAGGGAGGAGTAAAATAACATGTCAACATTTAACGGAGCAACATTGATGATTACTGGAGGTACAGGATCATTTGGCAATGCAGTATTGAAACATTTTCTAGAGACAGATATAGGAGAGATTCGTATCTTTTCTAGAGATGAGAAGAAGCAGGATGATATGAGGCATAAGCTTCAGGCGGAACATTCCGAATATGCTAATAAAGTGAAATTTCATGTCGGTGATGTAAGAAATCCACAGTCCATAAAGGATGCAATGTGGGGAGTGGACTACATTTTCCATGCAGCCGCTTTAAAGCAAGTACCATCTTGTGAATTTTATCCGATGGAAGCTGTTAGAACAAATATTATTGGTACCGATAATATGCTCCACGCGGCTATTGAATGTGGTGTTAAAAGAGTTGTATGTCTTTCAACAGATAAAGCTGCATATCCAATCAATGCGATGGGGATTTCTAAGGCTATGATGGAGCGAGTTATTTTTGCGAATGCAAGGATAGCTGCTGAGAGAGGTGGAACTACGATTTGTTGCACAAGGTATGGCAATGTTATGTGTAGTCGAGGTTCCGTAATTCCACTTTTTATTGATCAGATTAAATCGGGGAATCCTATTACAATCACAGATCCAAATATGACAAGATTCTTAATGAATCTTGATGAAGCTGTTAACCTTGTAAAGTTTGCTTTTGAACACGCGAACCCAGGAGATTTGTTTATTCAGAAATCTGATGCAAGTACTATTGGAGATCTTGCCAAGGCTGTACAGCGGCTTTTTGGAGATTCGGGAACGAACATTATTGGAACTCGGCATGGTGAAAAATTATATGAAACGCTTATGACGCAAGAAGAGAGATTAAGATCTGAGGATATGGGAGGATACTATAGAGTTGCGGCCGATGGACGAGATTTAAATTATGATAAGTTTGTTATAAATGGTGAGGTTCATACTATGGCTGATGAGGCTTATACAAGTCATAATACAAATAGGCTTAATGTGGATGGAACCGTTAAGAAGATACTTTCTACTGATTATGTTCAAGAAGAAATTGAAGGAATTAGACATGAATAAGATAAGAGAAAAGCTCTTAATCATTGGTGCTGGTGGATTTGGCAAAGTAGTTCTAGAACATGCAATGCAAGAATATGAATGTGCTTTTATAGATGATGGCATAAATATAGGTGCTATTATCCACGGTTGTAAGGTTGTAGGAAATACTGCGGATTTAGATAAGTTACATAGCATTTATAGAATGCTAATTGTAGCAATAGGAAATAATAGGGTAAGAGAGGAAATTTATAAAAAAGCCGAAGATTTTGGATATACATTTCCTAATATCATTTGCAAGTCGGCTTATATAAGTTCATTTGCTAAAATCGGAAAAGGTTGCGTAATACTGAATAATGTTGTCATTCAAAATGGTGCAGTTATAGGTAATGGTGTGATACTGAATCCAGGTGTGGAGATACATCATGAAAGCACGGTCGGGAATAATGTACTGATATACACGAATTCTGTGATTCGCACAGGTGCAAATATATTAGACAGAGCATGGATTGGAAGCACACTTACAATTAGCAATGATGTAGTGGTGGCGGTGGATGAAGTTGTTTCTGATGGGAAAACTAAAGTTAATAGATTATATAATTTTATGGAGGACAAAGTATGATTTATAGATTTCCAATAAAAACGGTTAAAGATATGTTGCTGAATCAAATTGGCAATAATTATTTTAAGTCAATAGAAGATGAGGCACTGATTACGAAACATCTACCAAAGGCGGTGGAACGTTTTGAAAAGTGTATAGAGGGAAGTACAAATAAGTATTACTCAAGGATTAATGAGCGAGGAGATAGAGAACCTTATTTTGACCCACTTCATACTTGTCAGTGGGCATTATTCCTTTATTTTATGGCCAATACGATTTACAAGTATGAAGATAAGAGAAAGGATGCCGCGCGAGTAGTTTGTGATAAGATTTATGGGCAGGCTAAGACAATTTCGGGATCCGATATTTACTATGAAGTTGAGATGCCTGATAAGTTCTATTTTGATTATCCATTAGGAAGCCATATTGGCAGAGCAAAGTTTGGTGATGAGTTCTCTTTTGTGCAAGGCTGTACTGTCGATGATAAAGATGGAAAATATCCAGTAATTGGAAAAAAGGTAACCATGCTTGCAGGAAGTAAAATTATTGGAAATTCTTATATTGGTAATAATTGCATAATAAGTGAAGGAACAATAATTGTAGATGAGAATATTGGGGATGATTCTATTGTGTCGGGCAAAAGTCCTTATCTGACGATAGAACCAATAAATGCTAAAATCGGAGGTACGAAATGAGAGTTAATGCAATAGTTCAAGCGAGGTGTGGTTCCAGCCGATTTCCCAACAAAGTTTTTTCATTAATAGATGGCAAAACTTTATTGTGGCATGTTGTTAATAGACTTAAATTTACAAAAAAAATTGATGAGGTTATTATAGCAACAACAACAAATAATATTGATGATGAGATCGAACAATGGTGTGTGAAAAATGACATAAAATGTTTCAGAGGTAGCGAAAACGATGTGTTGAATAGATTTTATAATGCGTCTCTTAAATATCCTTCTGATATTGTTGTTAGAATAACCGCCGATGATCCATTTAAGGAACCTGCTGTTATAGACAGGGTTATAGATACATATAAGAATGGCAATTATGATTATGTAACAAATAATTACCCACCATCATTTCCCGAAGGATTAGATTGCGAAGTTTTTTCATCAAAACTCTTATGTGAAATGGAAGAAAAATCAAATGATAGTTTTGAAAGGGAACATGTTACACAATATGTATTTAATCATTCTTTAGAATTTAGAATCGGAAATGTACAAAATGATGAGAATCTCTCATATTTACGATGGACAATTGACACTGAAGAAGATCTGAATATGGTTAGGGCTGTTTACGAGCATAGAAGTAATAAAGATGGATTACTTTTAATGAATGAGATATTGGATATTTTAAAAAGGCATCCAGAAATCACTAAAATTAATTCAAATGTTGCCCGTAGTGCAATGTATAAAAAAGGAGAAATATAAAATGGAAAGAATTTATGACTTAGAGAAAAAGTATGTTATGGATGTATTGGATAATGCGTTTGAGACATCAAAAAATTCTATTTATAACAACAAGTTAGAGTATGAGTTCGCGGATATGTTTCATTCGAGATTTGCGATTGGACATTGCAACGGAACAGCCACTCTTCATGTAGCTTTATTGGCTTGCGGAGTAAAAACTGGTGATGAAGTTATTGTTCCCGCTCTTACAATGTCATCGACATCGATTCCTGTCGTTTTGTGTGGTGCGATTCCTGTATTCGCAGATAGTAATCTGGATACTTTTGAAATCTCTGCAGATAGCATAGAAAAGTGCATTACCCCAAAGACCAAGGCTGTTATTACTGTTTCTTTATATGGTCTTGCTCCTGACTATGACAAAATTGTTGAAGTATGCAAAAAACATAATTTATATCTTATTGAGGACAATGCTGAATGTTTCCTTGGCAAATATAAAGATAAATTGGTGGGAGAATTTGGAGATTTCGCTAGCTTTAGTTTCCAAGCTAGTAAGCATATTACAGCTGGGGAAGGTGGCATGTTAATTACAAATAATGAAGAACTTGCTGATAGAGCAAGAAGATTTAATTGCCTTGGATATGCTGGGGTAAACGCTAAACAGGGCAAAATTACACGAAATGATATTCAAGATCCAAATTATAGCAGACATATTTCATTTGGTTATAACTATAGAATGTCGGAACTGCAAGCGGCGTGTGCGTTGGGGCAAATTGAAAGAGCTGAAGAGCTTGTCGCGAGACGTATTGAGGTTGCTAAAATTTTTGATGAGGCAATCAAGGGACAGACTCTTTTGAAACGCCAAGCAGAACCAGAGGGATATGTAAATTCTTATTGGTCATACTGTCTTGTGCTTGATACTGAAAATCCTGATGTGGATTGGTATAAGTTTAGAGATATCTTCCAGAAGAATGGAGGAGATGGGTATTATGCGGCATGGAAACTTTCTTATAATGAACCAGCATATCAGAATGTTCTTCAACCAATAGATGGTGTTTGGCAGAAGTTTGATGAGAACTGCTGTCCTAATGCTGAATATCTCCAGAAACGTATGATTCAGTTAAAGACAAATTATTGGAATCTAGAAGAAGCTAAATCACAGGCTGAAATTTTGAAGAAGACTATTGCAGAGTATATTAGTAAATGATAAGTCTGAAAATAAAGGGTCAAAGTTAAATTGAAAATTCCATACGAGTTGAAAAATAAGCATACAAAAGGAATGTCACAAAGTATTGGAAAAATTAAGCCTATAAAGTTGTTAGATATTTTATGATTGCAGAGATGCGAGATATTCTTTCGCTCTGTCACAGTAGATGCGTAGAAACTTATTAGCTCTGGCAGTCATATAAACATAGTAAGGTTTTCTTTACAATCGTTTTTAATCAATAAATTTGTATACTGGATCATCCTGTGGAATGGTTTTAGTAGAACATTCATTATCTGAAATAATGTTCGGTGGAGCCGCGCTTTGATGTTGGAACGCTCTTTTGGACATAGTTGTTTGATTCATTTACATCAGAATCTACATCAACAAAAGCGGTAATAGCATTTCTATGGATAAAGCGCAGCACATCTCCAATCTCAGCCATGAGTTGTGAACCAAGGAATGATACAGACGCACACAGAGTGGTTCAACTAGCATAAAATGAATGCTACAAATGAGAAGCTAGTTATTAGACTTAATATGGATGAAAAATTCAAAGAGAAAACCGATATATCGATTGTTTTATCATTATACAGTTTAGGCGACAGGATGGATAATGCCTTACTGGCTGTGAGGTTTGTTAACCATAAATATATTGTAGTAGGAGGAAAAAGAGAATGTTTGAGTTTAATAAAACTATTAAGATTGGTAATAGAATGATTGGATTAGACTATCCAACCTATTTTATCGCTGAAATTGGGGGGAACTTTGATGGAAGCATAGACAAAGCGAAGAGACTGATTGATGCCGCAAAAGCTGCAGGTGCTGATTGTGCAAAGTTTCAGACTTTTACAGCTGATACTATTGTGTCAGAGGGGGGATTCTCTAAGATGACACTTCATGGAGTACATGGTTCATGGGGAAGAACAGTCTCAGAAGTATTTAAAGATGTTGAATTTCCTTTAGCATGGCATAAAGAGATATCTGATTATTGTAAGAAAGTAGGTATTGATTTCTCCACATCGCCGTACTTCTTAGAGGCTGTTGACTTGTGCAAGGAGTTAAATGTACCTTTTATTAAGATTGGTTCTGGTGAGATTACCTGGCTTGAAATGATTGAATACACAGCCAAGCAGGGACTTCCTATTATGCTTGCTACAGGTGATGCTACAATGTCAGAGATTGATGAGGCGGTAAGAACTATTGAAAAGGTAGGTAATAAAGACCTTGTACTTATGCAGTGTATTACTAATTATCCGTCAAAGATTGATAGTGCTAATGTAAACGTTTTGAAAACATATCAGAACGCATTTGGTTGCTTAACAGGTTATTCTGATCATTCTCCGGGACATGTGGTTGCTTTGGCATCGACGATTATTGGAGCAAGAGTAATAGAAAAGCACTTTACTTTGAATAAAAAGGATAAAGGACCAGATCATCCTCACTCTATGGAACCAGAAGAGTTTAAGTTTATGGTAGACTCAATTCGAGAGGTTGAGAGAGCTATGGGAAGTTCTAAAAAAGAAGTTGTTGAAGAGGAGAGCGAAACGGTTTATGTACAGCGGCGTTGTTTGTACGCGAAGAACGACCTTAAAGAGGGTAAGATTCTTACTGCAGATGATATTGTAGTTCTTAGACCAGCGCTTGGTATTCCACCCAAATTTAAGAATGTTGTGATTGGTAAGAAGATAAATAAAAACATTCCAGCAGGAGATCCAATATTCTGGGAGGATTTATAAGCATGATTACAGATAGAGAGAAGGCAATGGCAGTAATAGATAATGATTGCTTCACAGAAGCCGATATTGCTGTTCTCTTAGAGGGCGATGGGTTTAATCGCTTTCAAAAGGCAGTTGAACTATATAAAATGGGAATGGTTAAGAAAATTCTGTTTAGTGGAAATATTGTTGATAGGAATTATGGGAGTTTTCCTTTTGAAGAAATAAAACCTTTAATTCTTAAGGAAAATGTTCCAGAAAAAGATATTATTCATGAAGATAAGTCTCTTAATACGAGAGAGCAAGCGATTGAAGTGATTTCTATAGCTGAAAAAAATGGATGGCATAGATTAGCTTTGATTGCTTCTCATGAACATCAGTATCGGGCATATATGACATTTCTTAGAGTGTTGATTGATAATGGAAGTGATATCGTTCTTTATAACGCACCGGTAAGAAATTTAAGCTGGTTTGTGGATAATGGTTGGGGGACACGATTTGATAGGTTATCTACCGAATTCGATAGAATAGAACGTTATTCACAAATGGGGCATCTTGCTACATTTCAAGAGGTTGTTGAATATCAAAAATGGAAGGAGTCACTGCTGAATGCATAGAGAGACACTTATAAATGAAGCTAAAGAGATAATGAAACCTAATTTTATAGGTCCTGAAGAACTAAAACATTTTAGTTTAAAAGCATTTAAATTAGATAAGATTGGTACAACTGTTCCATTTCCTAAAGAAGAGTTGGAAGAGAAGAGGGAACATTACTTGTTGATATATGGCGCAAGTCAATTTGCTGACAAAGAGTCAGTTAATATCAAAAATATTAAGCGTATTGTTTCTGAAAAAAAATCTGTTCCTAACTTTTATAATCAGGATTGGTATGCCAAAGAAGATTTCATAGAGACTCCAATTGAAGAAGGATGGTTTTTGATCCGAAAAGATGTTTATGAAGATAGTCGTGCAATAAGTCCGGACGAGTTAATGAAAATACATGTATTTCCGTCTGCGGTTAAGTGTGTATATTCTTTCTTTGTGGCATGGGTATGCAATGATATGAAACTCTGGTATGAAGATTTTGTTTGGTGTTGTGATGTTGACCACAATGGAGATCGAATTTATGTAGGAAAATACCATGATGTAGATGAATTTAATAATGATGGATTTAGCATTCATAGGCATTTGGCATTAAGAAATTGCTATACATGTATCGATTGAGGATGTTTTACATAGTAATTATTAGGAGATTGGTTGTTTTTGTGAATTGAGTTTATAGAGATAAGAGGGCGTGTTAAGAGTGCAAATTGAATTTGTCAATAAAAAAGGGCTTGCGTTTCCGCAGTTTTATCCACAACTGTCTGTTTTTCAGATAGTGTTATAAACAACTTTCAAAAATTATCCCTAATATAAGGAATCTTTTTCCTTATTTAATGTAAAATTAAGTTACCACAATAAAACTGTACTAAACAAAAAGAAGGAATTCTTTGTGGTTAATTTTACATCGTAAACACTCATTTATGGATACCATAAAAGAAAAGAAACCGCCATTTCAGGCGATTCCTATAGATTTGAACCTTGAAATTTAAATTAAGATTTTTTGGGGCTGTGGCATTTTTGTCGCGCGGCTTCTGACCATGGAAGTAAGTCTTTGATGAAAGTACGGTCTGTATCATCAGCATGTGTGGACAGTCCATCGAGCAGATATTCAAGGTATTTATATACCCTGAGACTGTTTGCTTTTGCAGTTTCGACGATGCTGTAGAGAATGGCACTTGCCTGAGCGCCGCGAATGGAGTCCATGCTGCCCCAGTTTTTACCTCCCCCCCCTCCCGAGTGTAAATGGTCTGATAGCGCGTTCTGCGAGGCTATTGTCCATCGGAACGGCACCATTGGAAAGAAAAACGCGCAGGAACTTTTCCTGATTGAAGTAGTACTGAAGGCTTTTGTAGGTATTGCTTCCGTCAGAAACCTTTGGCATAGTATTATCTTTTACCCACGCAAAGAAGTCATCAACTTCTGGTTTTACGATAAGCTGACGGTGTTTTGTGCGTTCTTCGTTTGTACAGTCGCCACACTGGTGATCCAGATGGAATATTTCAGAAATCCGCTCTACTGCCTAGGCGGCGACCGTTGTGTCCATTCCGTTGGTTCCAGTTGCCTTGACATACTCGGCAAAGGATCTTTTTGCGTGTTCCTTATTCGAGTAATTGGATAAGGAACATGCAAGATGCGATTATGCTGATGCAGTCAAGGCTGCTGATAAAAGTAATCCGGCTGCATTGAAGAACTCCATTGCACATCAGGCTCTGGAGAGGATTGCAAAGTTCTATTGTATATTCCGACCGCGTAGAGCACTCTGCACGGAGGTTTAGAGCAGACCTTTCGCCTTTTCAGAGCAACCTTTCCGCTCTGTT
>CACXEN010000248.1 GCA_902766675.1 uncultured Erysipelotrichaceae bacterium | reverse complement strand
CCGCGATATTTTGGTGAAAAAATCCATCCACTCCTTTAGGATTTTCGACATCATCAAAATTGATTAATTGTTTTAATGTCATTCCTAATCGATTCTGTCTTTCTTCAACTTCTGTACTCACAGCCATGGCATAAAAAGCTCTGTATTTATCTCTAAAAAATAATATTTCAGCAGGACAACGTAATGCATCAATACATATTCTACTTTGATCTTCTAAATTGACAATACACGAAATTAACAAATCAATTCTCCGCACAACAGTCAATTCATGTGACTCCATATCATCTGTCTTATTCTTTTTGCTACCAAAACAATCCCCAGTCTTTCTCAAATTATTACCGAGAATTTGCATAAAGAAACTATAAAGATCTCTCTCGCATTCTTTATTATCATCAGTTTCGTTTCCATTTTGAGTTATTGTTACAACAATATTCTTCTTTTTTAATTCTTCTCCAAATATCTCCTTCTTCTCTTTCATAACAGTAGTAAAGTATTCAATTGTATTTTTGTTCACATCTTCCGTAAGCTTTGATAATTCTTTTTTAATATTTTCATCAATAATTTTGTTATCTGCATTATCATTTTTTAAATAACCTGCTTTTTCTAATGCCTCATCAATATAATTAACAATTCCATCTTTATCATCTATTTTATTTATATCACATATTTCTCTCACAAAATCATGTAATTCTTTAAATGTTTTTTCAATTAAAAATGAAAAAATACATGAGCTTGCCTCAATAATCGTAAATTGCTTCCACTTATTTCCCTCTTTCATAAAACGATGAATAATGCTATATTTTCGTTCATCAGAATTATTAAAATCACATGTCTTGTATGATTTCAGATCTAACTTTTCGAAAGACTTCTGTTGCAATATTTGGGCTACCGTTGAACACCCAGCTCCCGTTCTTCCAGTCAACCCTACAATTAATAAATCTTCTCGCTGTTTATACAAGCTATCTAATTTTCTCAAATTATCTTGTTTAACATTATCCATAATTCTCCCCCTTTTATTTACCAAATTCAGACAATCATTTTCACATTACGACTTATTTAGACAATAAAACATCAGAGTTATTTTAGCAATCACAGTCTCTCAAATCAACATTCGCGACTATTGAAATCTTCCTGAATCAATCCACTTGGAATAAATCACAAATCCCGCTTTATCAAAGTACAGAATCTGCAGCCTGCCACAACATTTCCCGCAAAAAAGGAACAATGAATTACTGTATGAACTGTTGTTATCCATTCTGATACCTCCTTGTTGTATTGAATTTGGTTGGCGAACCTTAAACTCATTATAACATGGAGGTTTTTCTTGAAGCCAAAGCTTTCTGGGAACACACGTAAACGCTCCATCTGATGCACCTTGACTTTTGAAATACCGCAGTTTAGCGGTCTTTTTGTTTCCTGATATATTCTTGCAGCTTTGGTGACCATGGAAGAAAATCTTCCAGAAATGAGCGGTCCGTATCATCCATATGTGTCAGTATCTCTGTCAGAAGATACTCAAAGTATTCGTATGGTTTCAGATTATTAGCCTTGGCGGTTTCTGCTATACTATATATTATTGCTGATGATGTTGCTCCATTTACAGTATCTATCATTTCCCAGTTCTTTTTGCCTATTCAGAAGCCTCTTATTACGCATTCCTAAGCATTGTTATCCATTGGCACTTCACCATCTTCAAGAAATCGCTGGAACGGCATTCTTTTATTATGGCTGCCCACTTTTTAAGATTGTGCTGTGTTTCCAACTCTTTAACATTCAATAATTATAACCTCCTGAAAAATTTGTGATAGTTGTACGAATTGTACAATTCGTTAAAATCGTACAACTTGTGCGACTGGATTATTACTGTTATAGCAAATTTTTCGGAGTATTTGTAGGTACATGGGTTGGAGCGTTTACTCTAATGCTCTTACTCCAATATCTTTGTTTTCCATATTTTCACACTTTCTTTTTATTATATTATAGGAGTAACACATTAAGAGAGGTCATATTAACCTCTCTATCAATTCAATCATATATTACCATTAATCGAATTAATCCAATAATAACCATGGCAATTGCTACTCCTAAAGCCTGTCTAATTGTATTAATCCGACAAATATTTTCACTTTCCGACTAAATAAATACTACCATACAACTTGTTCTTATGCAATAAGTAATGATAACTTCGCTAAATAAAATAGAGGATTTATTTAGCGATTACATATTACCTCTCTGCTCCCTTCTACATATTCAAAATAATCATCTTTCCAAAGTACAACACAATTATACCCGGTGCTCTTATATCTAATGCCATCTATTCCAAGTTCTTTACAGCATGAAGCAACATAATTAGGAAGCAAATATTCTTTTACTGTTCTACCTTCTTCGTTTTCCACTGTATATCTCATATGTTCAATAAAGTAATTGCGTCCTTTAACTTCTTCAGATAAATCCAGTAATTTAACTTTCTTTATTGCTCTAAGTCCAATCACTTGTACACTGGGTTTTGTTCCACCACTATGCTTATAAATCTCTTTTATTGCACCTTCCTTGCTTTCTGCAATATAATAACAACTTCGTCCGACTTCATTGTACCTGCCATGTGCTGATACATTTATTGGAGCTTTCATCATCTCCGAATCATGAAATGGGCGTTGATTAACTTTCAAAGTCCTTGCATGATAATATGTAATATCATCAAGACTTACAAAGCTATTCCAGTTTTGTAGAATTTCAAATATTCTTATGCCAACGGGATGACGCATACCAAAAGCATAATTTTCTTCTAACTTGCTTTCAAAAGAAATCAAATCATCAAATGTGATTTTTGCAAATATTGCAAGCGAACTCTCTACCACAGTAATTTGGTTTCCAGTTATCTTATTTTCTGGTGAATCCTTATGATAAAACTCTCTTTTCTTAGGGTCAAAACGAATCTCATCCGACTCTATTATCTTCTTTGCTGCCGATTTGGTCAAAGATTTTAATGCACTTTTACCTCCACGT
>CACXEN010000247.1 GCA_902766675.1 uncultured Erysipelotrichaceae bacterium | reverse complement strand
TGCAAAATTTACTAAAAGACTGTGCCAATGCTCATATTGTTCATACATATGAACTTTTGCAAGGAACTCTGACCAGCCACCATTATTTGGACAACACCAGCATCCCACTCTTGTCCAACCAAGCCTGTATGCATAGTTAAAATCAATTTTCGTAGTCAATATATATAACCATACATCAAAATCAATCCAATTAATAATTGGTGATGCAACTGTCTGTTTTGAAATCTTTGGGCTTTCACTTTCACGTTCATATTTACTTCTACTGATAGATTCACTTCGTCGAATCCCTTGAAAACTAAGAATGTTATTTTTATCTTTAAAAGCAGACGAAATTGTTTTTTGAATTGCACCTGTTTTAAACACTGTACAACACCATCTCATAACTCGGCTAGGTGGTCCTACCACATCGCATAATTCTTCAAAATTCTTTTCTCTGTTTTTTGCTGTGAGGATTCTTACCCCTTGCGACTCTTCATTCTTATTGAATCTTTTTTTATATTCCATAGTATATGGAAACTCTAAAGTAGTATCTCCAAAAACATGAAGGACTTTATTAGTTCCTAATGCCTTATTAACCAAATGAGAAGTAACTGTAGAATCCTTACCTCCACTAAAAGAAACCATCATATCTTCTATATCATATTTATCTTCATACTTCTGTATAAAGCTGACAGCTTCTTCTGTAATGTAGTTATATCTATCTTTGTTTGCATCAACAAAATTTTGAATATATTGATCAAAAAAATCATATTGAATTTCATTTGCAAACGCATCATATTTTTCTTTTATTATTTTAATCTCTTCTATTGGCAATGCATTTACTTTCGATACGGACAAACGCACCTTTTTTCCATCTATAATATACATACCACTGCCATACCAAACTGATGATTTCTGGTACTTTGTAGGATCATTTTTCAAAATAAGAGATATTAAAGCATTCTCCTCTGGGAAAACAGGGCGTAAATCTGTTGAAATATACTTACCTTCTGCTCCACATTTTGGACATACATTTTCATAAATTGGAATATTACATTCCTCACACCAGTAAATTGTTGATGACATCTTTGTTGCACAACCACAATTCGGCTTCACACATCTATCACCATTCATCGGCACCCTGCATTTAGGGCAAATTCTCTCTATCATAATTTTCTTGCCCCTACTCTGTCTTCACTGCATCACAAATATCTCCGATATTGCAATTAAAATATTCACAAATTCTTAGAATAACAGACATCGATACTTCTTGCCCCTTATTCAATTTTGTCATAGTTCCAGGCGCAATTTGTAGTTTTTCTCTAAACTCTTGCTTGCTCATATCCTGTTCCACTAACATAACCCATAATTTCTTATAACTTACTTTCATTTTAATTCCTCACAAGTGCATTTTAAATGCGTCTATAAACTAATTATACACTTATAAATTTTAACACATAAGGTTGTTCTAAGCATCAATATTTTGCAATTTATTTTCATGTTCTTGCGATTTTTATCCACAAATATATTTTTCTAAGGTATTTATTGTTTTCTATTTAACATATCTTCTATAACTTTTATGTAATCCTTTAACATATTGTCTTCCATATCATTCTGTGTAAAAAAGCGAATCGATTGTTCAAAATAATAGACCATTATAAAAAATACGCCAAATATCAAAAACCATTCCACTATAAATATTGCAAATATATTTTCCCTTTTTAAAATGTCATTTATCTCAATAAACAAATTAGCTAATAAAGAAAAAACAAACGCTACAACCGCTGATACCATCATTTTTAAGTTTTCATTTTGTGGTTTTCTTCTTTTTAAAATAGCTGTTAAATAATGAAGAAAATTTTCTAACTGTTGAGCATTACTCCCTATATATTTCTTTTGAACATAATTTTTCCATTCTGTATATGTAGTAAATTTTAAGTTTTCCGGTATCTTCAAATTACTATTTTTAGGATATTCCATAGATACATAACCATATATCTTTTTTTCTAGAGAGAAATCAAAATCATAACTTAATTTCCCAATTTCCGTAATAAATTGTTTTCTTTTTCCTCTCACATCTCACCCTCCAATATATCTATTATTATACTCCCCTTCCCCCTTCATTTCTACAATATACATTATTTTTCTAGACATTTTTCGACTCCTTATCTTCCCCTGACATACAGCGCATCTTTACCAGT
>CACXEN010000246.1 GCA_902766675.1 uncultured Erysipelotrichaceae bacterium | reverse complement strand
TGGTGGTATATTGCATGTATTTGAGCTTCAAATGGAAGGCAAAAGTAAAATGGACGCAAATGCCTTTAAAAATGGAATGGGTAAAAATTTAATTGGAAAGAGAATGGATTAATGGATCAGAAATATATTCGCAACTTTTGTATTATTGCACATATCGATCACGGTAAGTCTACCTTGGCTGACCGTATTTTAGAGATGACTGAAACAGTTAGTCAACGCGATATGAAAACGCAATTATTAGATGAAATGGAATTAGAAAGAGAACGTGGCATTACCATTAAACTAAATGCTGTTCAATTAAAATATAAAGCGAAAGATAATAATGAATATATCTTTAATTTAATTGATACACCAGGGCATGTCGATTTCGCTTATGAAGTGTCTCGCTCACTTGCGGCATGTGAAGGTGCGATACTTGTTGTAGATTCTACACAAGGTGTACAAGCGCAAACATTAGCTAATACATATCTAGCTTTAGATAATGATTTAGAATTAATCCCAGTGATTAATAAAGTCGATATGAATAATTCTCAACCTGATCTTACAAAGAAAGAAATTGAGGACATCATTGGACTTGATTGTAGTGATGCACCATTAATTTCTGCTAGAACAGGTCTAAATGTAGAAGAAGTACTCGAACAAATTGTCACAAAAATTCCATGCCCAAATGGAGATAATAATAAACCATTACAAGCACTTGTGTTTGATTCCTTTTATGATACATATCGTGGAGTCATTGCATTAGTTAGAATTCGTGAAGGTTCTTTAAAAGTAGGAGATAAAGTACGCTTCATGGCAACAGGTGCGGAATATGAAGTTTTAGAAGTCGGAATTCGAAATCCAAAAGAAGTTCGTTTGAATGAATTAAATGCAGGCGATGTAGGTTGGATTGCGGCTAGTATCAAATCAATTAAAGATGTAAGAGTTGGTGATACAGTGACTCATGCAAATAATCCAGCTAGTGAACCATTAGAAGGATATCGAAAATTAAATCCAATGGTATATTGTGGTTTATATCCATCGGATGCTGATAAATATGAAGATTTACATGAAGCTTTAGATAAACTACAACTAAATGATGCTTCATTAACATATGAACCTGAGACATCACAAGCTTTAGGATTTGGTTTCCGTTGTGGTTTTTTAGGCTTATTACATATGGATGTAATCCAAGAAAGATTAGAAAGAGAATATAATCTAGATTTAATATGCACTGCACCAAGTGTTATTTATCATGTGTATTTAACAGATGGTGAAATGTTAAAAATTGATAATCCTGCTTTAATGCCGGATGCTTCTAGAATTGATCATGTAGAAGAGCCATATGTAAAAGCATCTATTATGGTACCGGATGCTTATATTGGGGCAGTGATGGAATTATGCCAAAACAAAAGAGGTATTTATCAATCCATGGATGTAATTGATGCAGGAAGAAATACCATTACATATGAATTGCCATTATCAGAAATCATATTTGATTTCTTTGATCGCTTAAAGTCATGTTCAAAAGGATATGCGTCTTTAGATTATGAATTAATTGGATATAGGAAAGAAGATCTAGTGAAGATGGATATTCTATTGAATGGTGAAATTGTGGATGCGTTATCTGTTATCGTGCATCGCAATGAGTCTTATAAAAGAGGATCTGGTATTACAATTCGTTTAAAAGAATTGATTCCAAAGCAACAATTTGAAATACCAGTGCAAGCCGCAATTGGTGGTAAAGTCATCGCCCGTACAAATATTAAATCGCTAAGAAAGAATGTATTAGCGAAATGTTATGGTGGTGATATTTCTCGTAAGAAGAAATTATTAGAAAAACAAAAAGAAGGAAAGAAGAGAATGAAAGAGGTTGGATCAGTTGTAATACCACAAGAAGCTTTCATGTCTGTTCTATCAATGGATGATGACCCAAAAAAATAATATTGAACATCTTTATTTGCATGTACCATTTTGTAAAAGTATTTGTTATTACTGTGATTTTTGTCATGTAATTTATCAAGAAAATATTGTGAATGAATGGTTAGATGCAATCCAAAAAGAGATTCAAGATAAAAATATTAATCCAAATCTCAAAACAATTTATATTGGTGGAGGAACACCAACTTCTTTAAATGCACAACAATTAGATACATTACTCAGTCTTTTAGATGCTTATACAAATCATGTAGAAGAATATACGATTGAGATAAATCCTGAAACATTAACATTAGAAAAAATAGAAATATTAAGAAAACACGGTATCAATCGCATAAGTATTGGTTTACAAAGTCATGATGC
>CACXEN010000245.1 GCA_902766675.1 uncultured Erysipelotrichaceae bacterium | reverse complement strand
GGAGATACATATTTTCGTGAGTTTAATAATGATAAAATAAGATTTCAGCAGTCATCTCCTGTTAAGATGGGGGGCTTTTGCTGCCATCAATCTCTTGCTATGAAAAGAGAAATTATAAGAAAAAATGGTGGCTTCGACGAAAAATATAAGATATTAGCAGATAAAGACTTGATTTGTAAAACCATTAAAATGGGAGCAAATATAAAGCAGATACATTTAGCAATATCTATTTTTAGTCTGGATGGAATAAGCTCTACTAATTTCCAGCGCTACATTGAAAGTTTTAAAATAAATAGGAAATATCTGCCATTTATGACATGTGTTTTCGATTTTGTTTGTATTACTGGTAAATATTTGATAAAAAGGGTATTGAAGAAATGAATTATAAGGTATCTGCGAATAAGTTTAATTATTATGTAAATTTTATTAAATAGATAAAATGAAAAAGCTTATAAAGAAAGTTTTGATGACACTTATCTCATTATTCAAATGGGAGAAGAAAATTCCGATTGTTTCCATTAAAGAATCTAGTAATTTATTGGAAGGAAAGGTCGCTCTAATTACAGGCGGCTCTGGTGGTATAGGTATGGCAATTGCTAAAAGTCTCATAGATAGTGGATGCAAAGTGATAATAGCAGGTACTAATGAGCAAAAATTAAAGCAAAGTATTGAGATCTTGCAGAATGATGCCAAATATGTTATATTAAATATGAACGATATCTCTTCTTTTAGAGATAAGATAAATTCTGTTGTTAGTATATTTGGACATATTGAACTTTTTGTGAATTCTGCAGGAGTACATTCTGAGAATTTTGATTTCTGGAATATGACAGAATGCGAATATGATAGGGTAATGGACATAAATTTAAAGGGTGTCTATTTTTTTGCTCAATCGGCTGCTAAATATTTGCGGGACAATAACCTAAAAGGTAAATTACTTTTTGTTTCTTCGTCACGTGGATCTGAACCAGCATGGTCTCCCTATGGAGTATCAAAGTGGGGCTTAAATGGAATGGTAAAAGGGTTAGCCAAAGAGTTGTTCCATTATGGAATTAATGTGAATGCTATTGCACCTGGATCAACGGCAACAAATTTGTTGGGTTATAAAAAGGGAGATAGTATTTATAGTGATGATAATTCTGAGTGTAGAATGATTATGCCTGAGGAAGTTGGTAATTTGACAAATTTACTGCTTAGTGATGCTGGAAATATGATAAATGGTGAGATTATCCATATTTCTTCAGGCAGAGGTATTTATGACATAAGATAAAAATAAAATGAAGAAAGTTTCTATAGTTGTACCCGTTTATAAATCAGAGGCATTTTTGTCTAAACTGATAGATTCTGTATTGGGGCAGTCTTATACTAATTTTGAGTTGATCTTAGTTGATGACGAGTCTCCGGATAATAGTGGAAAAATCTGTGATGATTATGCGCAGAAGGATAAGAGAATCTTAGTTATCCATAAGAAAAATGGTGGATGCTGTGATGCTAGAAATAAAGGATTGGAAGTGGCTACTGGCGAATACTTGATGCTTGCCGATGGTGATGATTGGCTTGAATCAGATTGTGTGGAGTATTTGGTCGGCTTGATGGAAAAAAATGATTGCGAAATGGCTACTACCGATAGTGTATTTACTACTCGTAATCGAATTCAGAATGAAATCGATAATATTAGGATATGTTCTAAGGAGCAGGCTATGGCAGATATCCTATATGTTAATATCCCATTAGGTCCATGGAATAAAATTTATACTACGAGTGTAATACGAAAGCATCATTTATGTTTTGATATTCCTTGGTTTGGAGAGGGGTTGTATTTTTCTGTAATGGCAGCTCAATTTTCTAATAAAGTAGCTATTGGACATAGAAAAATCTATAATTATCGTTTGAATAATCCCAATAGTGGTTTAACTAAGCATGAAGTTCAACATGGTATCAATGCTCTTTGGAATATTAAAAACATAGAGAGAAAGCTTGAAGTTAGAACACCGATGACTATTCATGCAGTTAACTGGCATCATTGTTTTAATTGTAATTTTCTGATGCAATATATTATATGGGCAGGAATGCCGAGTGAATATAAGCAGCTGTATAAGGATACGAAGAAGGAATTTCGAAAAATTGCTTTTTCATCGATAGTTCATGCTTGCGTACCTTTTCGGAGAAAAGCATATGTAATGGCAGCCTATTTTTGGCCAGTTTGGGTAGCTAAGTTTATGGCAAAGAGAGCTGAGAGAAAATTTAAGGCTGACATAATGAAGTAGTGAGGTATGAATGTAAAAGTTATAACCCGCCATAGTCCTTCTAATTATGGATCATTGCTTCAGTCTATAGCAACGGTCAAGACAATAGAAGGACTAGGGCACGATTGCTCGATAATTGATTATCAGCGTCCCGATGAAAGAGGATTAAAGGGTGTGTTGACTCAGGTAAATTGCAAGGCTGGTTTTGGCAATCCTTTGAAAAAGCTAGCTTACATTGCTATAAGATATCCTATAGAGAAATTTGCTCTGGTTCGTTTTGATAGAATGAGAAAGAAATACTTGAAAATGACTTCAAGATGTTCTTCTCATGTGGATTTGAAAAAAATATCGGCAGATGCTTTCATAACAGGTAGTGACCAAGTTTGGGGACCAATGATGAATGGTGTCTATGATAGTGCTTATTTTTTGCAGTTTGTAGGTAAAGACTCTCGTAAATTAGCTTATGCTGCAAGTTTTGGCAAAACGAAGTTTGATGAGAGTACTGTTGTGGCTTACAAGAAAATGCTTAGTGAGTATGATAAAATTGCTGTTAGAGAGAAATCTGCAGTTTCTTTGCTTGAAGAATGGGGGTTGGATAATTGCTTAGGTCAGGTTTTGGATCCAACGTTGCTTCTTGATAGCAAAACTTGGAAGGACTTATTAGTATCAAAGCATGATTCTCAAAAATATGCCAACAAGAACTATATATTGGTGTATCAGATTCATAATGATCCGAAGTTGTCTGGCTATGCAAAGAGGTTGGCAAAGCATACTGGCATGGAATTGCTAAGAGTGAACCCAATGTTACACCAAGCTTTGCGCGGAGGCAAGTTTATCTGTAGCCCAGATTTAAGTGAGTTCTTGTCGCTAGTAGCCAATGCCTCATGTATAGTAACGGATTCTTTTCATGGTACTTGTTTCTCTATAAACTTTGGAAAGCAATTCATTGAGATTCTTCCAAATAACGCTACTGGTACAAGAAATCAAAGCATCCTTGAATTGACAGGGTTATCTGATAGAATTTTATGTGACTTTAATGACTACTCATTGGTAGATAAGGTGATTGATTATGGTAAAGTCAATGAATTGCTGGAGGTTGAAAGAAGAAAATCACTTGAAGTGATTAGAAGTATGATACAAAATTCAAGTTTTATAAAACAATGAATATAACAATAGAAATTAATGAAGCAAGATTGGTTCATTATAGTCCAGAGGCTAAAAATGAACTGAAAAGGCAATTAGACACCATAGCGGACAGTTTGGCAGAGGAAGCTAATCGTATAGAGGCTGGAAGACGTCTGCCTACTTCAACTTCTGAAGTGACTCAGTCTGATGTAAGTGCAGCTGGTATATTGTCGAAAATAAATCAAAAACCTAAAAAGTCAAAATGGTGGTATACTTGCTATCTTCTCATGTCTATTACTGGCTGGTTTTCTGGTTGGTTATTTGATGAGGACAAATTTAAGGATGAGCCAATGAGATTGTATGCTTTCATGTTTAGCTTGGGAGTTTTATTAATAACTACAACTTTAACAATAATAAAAGATGGAAATAAATAATTATAAGATAGATCCTTTAGATAAAGAATATTTGGACGAATGTGTAAATAGCTTTCGTTTAGATTTGCTTCATGAAGCTTATATGCTTTCTAAAAAGAGTGATGAAGAGGGTATATCACAAAAATCCATAGATGAGGCTTTGGCTAATATTTTAAGAAACAACAATGTTTCTAGTAAAAGAGTGTATTTTAAAGGCAGGAGATTAGTATATCTAGGAGTGTTAACAGGATTACTTTATACTGTATGTGGCAGCGTGATTTTCTTTGTACAAAATACAAATTTTAGGCCAGATAAAGATTTGGGGCAATTTGTAATGATTATGGGATTGGCAGTATCTGCATGTTTTGCTATTTTTGGAATCTTCGTTAATAAAAGTAGGCACCTGTTTGCTACAGAGAATTCTAATAAGTTAAACAAGCAATATATGATTGTTCATAAATGGAGCGAAATAGAAAATCTTGTAAACTCGATGTCTCCTATGAGAGTTAATACCATACAGAGTATATTGCCAATACTCCTTGATATATGTAAAGAAGATATTTCTTCTGATGATATTTCTAGTGTCTTATATCTCAGAAATAAAATATTGCATGATAATGCATCCATTCCTGATTTTGAAATAGATTTAGCGCTCAGAACGGAAAATAGAATTATTTCGAAGTTGAAAGAAAAAATACTTGTAGGTACTGGCAATCTTAAATGATTCTATGAAAATTTTATTAGCAAATAAGTTTTATTGTCGCCGTAGCGGTGTCTACTATGGAATCTGATAATAAAATGTGCCCCATGGAAGAAATACTTCTCGCAGACCCCGAGCACGTTGAAGGCTAAGTTCAAAAAGATGTTGGATGACCTTGGGAATTTCAAAAGACTGTAAAGAAAGGTTGTAAGAACGTGGCTAAGGAGGAATGGACAGATATAGATAAATATGATTTGTTCTTAATGTAGATTTGGCTAATGGAATTACTTATGTTTCAATGTGAAATATATAAAAGCTGATATATATGACATCTAAAGACATAGAAGAAAAAGCTATCTTAGCATTGAAAAACTATATATGGGGAAGTAAGGTTATCTCTCAGTTTATAGCCGAAAATGACAAGGAACCATTTTGGGATGGGTACGTTAATCTATACAAAGATTCTCAGAAAGATAAAAAATCTTTTCTGGGGCGTGTTCCTTTGCAGATTAAAGGTAAGCTTGTACATTCATTTAAGAAAGAAAAGTTTAAATACAATATAGATGTAACTGACTTAAAAGCTTATCTTGCCGATCCGACAGTTTATATAGTTTGCCAAATGAAAGAAGATAGTAAAGATACTCTTCTTTATTATAGGAATCTTTTGCCAGAGACAATCAAAAATCTTCTTAAAGGTAAGGATAAACAAAAGACTATTGCAGTAAAGATGAAACCTTTTCCTGAATCATTGGAGAGTTTTGAGTCAATACTTCGTGTCTTTATAGGAGATAGCAGAAAGCAAATTAGCTATTCTGGAATGAAATCGTTAACATTGGAAGATGCAAGAAAGCGAAAAGTGAATAACTTCTCTTTTGTTATGCCTTTAGCCAATATGAGTCCTGCTGATTGCATGGGGTTTTTATCTTCGCATGATTCTTATATGTATGCACAGGTTGATAAGGATTTAGGCATAGAAATTCCTATTTCTGGAGAGATGAACTTCTCTTTTACGAATGTGGCGAATCTTGATGTGGTTGTAGGAGAAAGGATTTTTTATAATCAATTCTGTAATGAAATTAAGGATGGTAATCTTGTTGTTAATGTCGGAAATGTGTTGACATTGTCTTTTCCAATCAATCAACAAGGTAAGAATAGCACGGCATCTTTCAAGGTTAGTTCTGACTTCTTGGATGAGAGTATGCATCAGATGGAATTTTTGATGGCTCTAGACAAGGAAGGAAAAGTAAAGTTAGGTGGAGTTGAAATTAAGCTAAAAGTAAATGAACCAGAAATTATCCAGGAATGTGGGCAGCGATTGATAGCATTAAGACAATTAAAGCATGTCTTAGACTTACTTCATGTTACGAAGCCTCTTGACTTATCTAAAATAGATAAGGAGCAGAATGATTTAATAGAAGTTCTGATAGCCACTATCGAAATGGGTAAGCCCATAAGAATTGGACATTCTGAAAGTACTTTGACCCTTGCTGAAATAGGTAATCTAAATTTACTTCTTTGGGAGAGCGTAGATAAAGATGGTAATTCCTTTTTCGGCGATTTCTTTGATGGGAGAATTGATATAAAATATCAGTTTGAGGCAGGCAAACATTATGAGTCAAGTCCTTTCTCATACTTACAAAATAACAATTTGTGGAGTAAATGTGACAATATCCCATTCGACAAGCAAATTGATTCGTATGGTATCTTGATAGGCAGGAATCCTCATATATATGATATGGCTAATCTGGATTTGCTTGCTATGTTGAATGCCTATGATTCTTTGGATGAAACGGAGCAAATAAAAAGGGATAATATCTTGGCATATGCAAAGAAGTTGAATGAATGGCTAAGTAAATCTGAATCCACTGGCGAAAAGGGTGTTATGCACTTTGTCAATTATTGTCAGATATTAAAACGTCGAGGTTGTTTAACTGATGAATGTATTGAAGGGTTGAGGAAATTGTTGTTAGACGAAACTGTTATGCCTATGACCAAGGTTGGGGTGTCCCTTTTATTAGGAGAAAAAGATACATTTAATCATTGTTTGGATTTATGTAAGGATGATGTGGAGAATTTGAAGCGTTATCCGATATGGAAATTTTATTCTGACTTAAAGTAATTTTTACTAATATGACTATATTAAAAACATTGTTGGGCTCTTATATTCCAACATTTTTTGAAATGCATGTTGCTACTCGCGATGATGATATGACTATCAATCAAATGTCTGATGGCGATGCAACCGTATTGTTTCATGAATATATACATTTTCTTCAAGATATAACTACATTTTATGGATTGAATAACTTATATGTTCAAAGCGAGTACCTTCATAGTGTCGTAAATAGGGTAAAAGGAAATTTGCAATTCCAAGTACCTTATATGATAAGAGATAATAAAGACAACGTTTTGCTAAATCAGAAAATATGCAGACTTACTAATGGGGATTCTGAAGAATCTTCTTTTTATTTAGTACATTCTGTAGATGAATGGTCAGATGATTTGGCTGATGATTTTATTTCTAATCCTCCAATTAGTGAAATAAAAAACATTGTACTGAACCAAAATGATAATATGAGGTCATTTGGTGCTATTGCTATTATGGAAAGTATGGCATATATCTTGGAGCGATTGTGCTCGCCTAATGCATATGTATCATCTCCAGATTATCCTTATCGAGCAGCAGAACTAGTAGCTATTTATTATGATGCAAAATTCGGAAATGATTTATTGAGAGTTTTAGCTCTTTGTGATATGTCTTTGCAAAATTCTAATCCAGGATTATGTTTTGTCAATATCATGAAACTGGTGGGAGAGGGAAAACTGCTATTTGATACACCTGAAAGTATTTACGATTACTTCTATAATCGAAGAGTGAAAAGTGTATATGGTAGAGTAACCTCTTGGCAGGACTCTTATAATAAATTGCTGAATCAAGTAGATACTTGTTTACAGGATTATATAAAGGGAATAGATAGTCTAAAATCTTATCATGAATGGATTAATCACTTGGTGGATTTTTCTAGAGATTGGCGCAATAACGATAGATATTTTTTGCTGAAAATGGCAAGAAAAAATGATTTGAAGAAAAATGATTGCTGGGGATATACTGTGGCAAGAATAGGTAGTCCTTTGATGGTTAATGCTAATAATCATTACTTTAAGTTGCCATATGATGGAATGCAGGAAGGTGAGTCTGTCGAGATGTATGCAGCTTTAAAAGAGATTTATAAACTGTTTCTTGAGGGAAACAAACCTTGTGGTCTGTTAACTTGGTGTAATGATTCTCTAGAATCGACTCCGAATGAACTTTGTAATACTGCACCTTGGAAAAAGGTAGGGGAGACAAAGTTGTGCCCATATGCTTTCTTTTGGAGACATTGGGGACTGACAGGATGTGAGCCTGTGTAATATTTAAAAAGAATTTTTGATTTAAGAATGATGAAGATTTTATTAGCAAATAAGTTTTATTACCGCCGTGGCGGTGATTGTATTTATATGCTCAATCTGGAAAAGCTGCTGAAGGCGCATGGGCATGAGGTGGCGGTATTTGCCATGGATTATCCGGAGAATCTGGATACGCCTTGGAAGAAATACTTTCCAAAGAATATGAGCAAATTGATGGCTTTTACCCGTCCGTTTGGTGATGGGGAAG
>CACXEN010000244.1 GCA_902766675.1 uncultured Erysipelotrichaceae bacterium | reverse complement strand
TTTGCTAACGGTGTATCGGAAAGAGAATCAGAATAGAATGCTTCAATGATTCGTTTACCAAATACTTCTTCAAATCGTTTTACCTTTTCTTGCCCGTGACAATTTTCACCATAATATTTGCCTGTATGTATATCTACAGGTGAGGCAATACATGTTTGTATCCCTACTTTCTTACAAAAGGATGAAATCAAAAAATCTGGAGATGCTGAGATTACTACATCATCATCTTGTTGGAATTGTTTATAAAAATCTTTGACGTGATTTAACTTTTCTGTTGTAAAAGCATCCACAACTTCTTCCATATCATCGACATATGTAAACATATGGAAAAAATTTTCTTTTGCTTTACGTTTTTCCATTAGTTTGCATACATATAAAAGACCACAACCGAGTGTTCTTGGTAGATTACGCAATGTCTTTGGTCTTTTTATAAAGAGGTAGCGTATAAATCCAAATGTGGAATCTCCTCTATAAATCGTGTTATCCCAATCATATACATTCATATGAAACATTGTATCAAACTCATACAAAAATACCATATAATAGAACCATGAAAGATTTCGATTATACAAAACTATCTTCCATTTATACCATAAAAAGAATAGAAGAAAGTAACTATGAGGATATCCTAAAACTATATAAAAGTAATCCTCAATATTTTTCTTATTTTGGCAAAGAACCTACTATTGAAACAGTAAAACAAGATGCATATTCATTACCAAAAGATGGTACTTTAAATAATAAATATTATTTAGCATATTATGATCCAGAATGCATTGCTGTATTAGATTTATATTTAGGCTATCCAGATGAAGAAACTGCTTGGATTGGCTTACTTATGATACGAAAAGATTTACAAGGTTTAAGTTATGGCTCAGAAATATTGCGTGATATTTTAGATTATTTAACAGAATGTGGTTTCACTTGGGTTTCTCTTGCCTATTTTAAAGATAATAAGCAAGCAGAAAAGTTTTGGCAAAGAAATTGGTTTGTGCCTAAACATCGCATAGAAAAATATGATGATAAAGAATTTATCAAAATGATTCGTGGCTTACAATAAAGATAGATAATCTATCTTTTTTTAATGCATTTATGCATCATTTTTGTATAATAATAGGTAAAAATTGGAGAAAGTTTATGAGTGATTATAAAAGAATCGTTGTGAAAGTAGGTACTTCTACTGTTTGTCACAACAACGGAGCAGTAAACTTACGTAGAATTGAAAATTTATGCCGCATATTAACAGATATCAAAAACACGCAATGTGAGATTGTTCTTGTAACAAGCGGCGCTATTGGTGTTGGCACAAACAAGATGCAAAAGAAACAGCGTCCAAAAAGTATCAGTGGACGCCAAGCAGCTGCAGCAATTGGTCAATGTGAATTAATGAGCATCTATGACAAATTCTTTTTGGACTATGGAACACTATGTGGGCAAATCTTATTAACGAAAGATATCACAGAAAATCCCCAAGGAGAAAAGAATGTGATTGCGACATTTAATGCCCTTTTAAAAATGCATGCAATTCCAATCGTAAATGAAAACGACTCAGTCGCAACTGAGGAAATTGTGTATGGAGATAATGACACCCTTTCCGCAGTCGTTGCGAAATATGTAAAAGCTGATTTATTAATCTTATTAACGGATACAGATGGCTTATATGATCGTGATCCAAGTAAAGATAAAGACGCAAAAATCATTCATGTCGTAAAAAATATAGACAAAGTAAAAGCATTTTCAAAAGATAGTGGAAGTAAACAAGGTACTGGTGGAATGATTACGAAAATCAAAGCGGCAGAAATCGCAAAGGAAAATGGTATCCCTACCATTATCGCATCAGGTAAAGATCCTCATATCCTCTATGACATTATGGAAAGGAAGAAAGTTGGAACATTATTCCCAGTAAAGTAATATGACAGATATTATCGAACAAGCAAGACTTGCCAAAAAAGCAAGCAAACAAGTAGCTATATTATCGAATCAAAAAAGAAATGAAATATTACAAGACTTTTCCTCTGCCCTACTAAATCATAAAGATACCATTTTATCCGCAAATCAAATTGATTTAGATCAAGCAACGAATAATCATCTACCAGATTCTTTTATCGATCGTTTGAAATTAGATGATAAGCGTATTCAAGCAATGGCAGATGGCATTTTAGATGTGATGCAATTAGAAGATCCATTAAACATTCTATTAGAAGAAAAGATATTATCATCTGGTATAAAAATGCAGAAAGTTTCTTCCCCTATGGGCTTAATCGCTATTATTTATGAATCTAGACCAAATGTGACTGCAGATTGCGCAAGTTTATGTTTAAAAGCTGGTAGTGCTTGTCTATTAAAAGGTGGAAAAGAATCTTATACAACTTCTAAAGCGATTGTAGATTTATTTCAAGATGTATTAGAAAAGCATCAACTACCAAAAGAGATAATCAATCTAGCAGAAAAGCCAAGTCATGAAGAAACGGAAAAATTAATGGCATGTAGAGAATATGTGGATTTATTAATCCCTCGTGGTGGAAAATCATTAATTGATCATGTGGTTAATAACGCAAAAGTTCCTGTCATTGAAACTGGAGCTGGGATATGTCATATCTATGTGGATAATGATGCAAATTTAGATCAAGCAGATGCGATTATCAAAAACGCAAAATGTTCTAGACCTAGTGTATGTAATGCATTAGAAACACTTTTAGTACACAAGGATATCGCACCATCTTATATTCCACATATATTAGATCTATTAGAAAAAGAAGGTGTGAAATTCTTCGGGAATAAGGATACTTCACTCTATGATAATAGAATTCAAGTATGTGATGATCATTGTTATGAAAATGAATATAATGATTATTTATTAAATATGAAAGTTGTAGAAAATGTGGATGATGCGATTGATCATATCGAACAATATGGCACACATCATAGTGAATCCATTCTTTCAAATAATAAAGAAAATGTATCAAAGTTCATGAATGAAATTGATAGTGCTTGTTTATATCATAATGCTTCCACAAGATTTAGTGATGGCTTTGAATTTGGACTAGGCGCTGAAATTGGAATCAGCACTCAAAAATTACATGCCCGTGGCCCTATGGGTTTAAAAGAAATCACTACCTATCGTTATTTGTTATATGGAAATGGAGAAATACGCGAATGAAAAAATATAAATTAGGATTTATTGGTTGTGGGCATATGGGTTTCTCTATTGCCCAAGGAATCAAAAATAAAGATTTTCTAAAAGCATCTGATATTTGTATATATGATACAAACACTACAGCCCAAGAGAAATGCACAAAAGAAGGATTTATCTGTGTCAATGATTATCATACACTTTGTGAAAATAGTGAAATTGTGATATTAGCAATTACCCCACAAATCAGTAATACAGTCATAGAGTCTATAAAAGATGAAAAAATAGATTGTATTTTATCTATTGTGACTGGATTATCCATTTCTTATTTGAAATCTATTTTCCAAGATTCCCTCATTGTTAGAGCAATGCCAAATACACCTCTACAAGTTGGATATGGCGCAACCGCAATTGCTTCATCCGATCCAACGCATCCAACATCTAAATACATCGTAGATTTATTTTCTAGCATTGGATTAGCGAAAGAAGTAGAAGAAGAGAAATTCCCTCTTCTTGTGAGTGTACATGGTAGTACACCAGCATATTTCTATTATTTTACACAGTGCATATTAGAAGATTTAATCAATAGAGGCTTTGATGAAACAATCGCAAGAGAGTTTTTGGTAGAAACATTAATTGGAAGTGGCCAATTATTAAAAGAAGAACCAAATAAACCACTAAGTGAATTTGTAAATGCAGTATGCTCTAAAGGTGGAACGACGATTCAAGCGATCACCCATTTCAAAGAAAATGGATTAGCAGAATTAGTCAAAGATGCCAATGAAAAATGTATAGAGCGCGCAAAAGAATTTGAACAATAAGAAATAGCCAAAGAAAAACGATAGCACATAGCTATCGTTTCTTTCTATTAATATTGAGGCATTGCTGGTGCTGCAGGTTGTGCTTCTGGAATATCTGCTACAGCAGCTTCTGTTGTAATAAATAAGCCAGAGATGCTAGCTGCATTTAATAATGCAGAACGTGTTACTTTAGTAGGATCGATAATACCAGCTTTATACATATCTACCCATTCACCACTTTTTGCGTTAAAGCCAATATTTGCTTTCGCAGCAAGTTGTTTTTCTAGAATTTCATTTCCATCATAGCCTGCATTATCCGCAATTTGCATAATAGGTTGTTTGAGTGCATCTAATACAACATTGATACCACGTTGTACATCTACCACATCATCCTTTAATTTATCTTTTACTTTTAGATATGCTTGGACAAGTGCTAATCCACCACCTGTCACAACACCTTCTGAAACTGCTGCTTTTGTGGCATTGAGTGCATCTTCAATTCTTAGTTTTTTATCTTTTAATTCTGTTTCAGTTGTAGCACCCACTTTGATTACAGCAACCCCATTTGTCATTTTACCTAGACGTTCTTGGAGTTTCTTTTTATCATAATCACTTGTCGTATTTTCCATGACTGCTTTAATTTCAGAGATACGTGCTTGTACATCTTTTTTAGAACCAGCACCATCAATGATTGTTGTTTTATCTTTACCAACTACTACTTTTTTCGCTGAACCTAAATCATTGACTGTCATATCCGCAAGATTTGCGTTTAAGTCTTTCGCAAAGAATGTAGCACCTGTCATTGTGGCGATATCACCTAATTGGTTCTTTGAATTGTCTCCGAAACCAGGAGCTTTTGTTGCAACAACATTGAATGTTCCTCTTAATTTATTAATGATTAATGTACTCATTACTTCATTGTCATAATCATCAGCGATGATTAATAGAGGTTTATTCATCTTTACTACTTCTTCTAATACTGGAAGAATATCTTGAATTGTTGTGATTTTTTGATCTGTCACCATGATATATGGACTCTCTAATGCTACTTCCATCTTGTCACGGTCAGATACCATATATGGAGATACATATCCTTTATCGTATTCCATACCTTCTGCCATTTCTAATACTGTTTCAAAAGAACGTGATTCATCCACATTGATGACACCATCATTTCCTACTTTTGCCATTGCTTCAGCAATAATAGAACCTACTTCTTCACTACCACTAGAAATCATAGCGATATTTTTAATATCATCATTTGTTTTTACTTGATGAGATAGTTTTAATAATTCATCTGCTACAGCTTTCGCAGCTTTATCCATACCTTCTCTCATCAAAACAGGATTTGCGCCTTTATCTACTGCTTTGATTCCATTTTCAATCATAGCTTGGGTAAGAATTGTGGCAGTTGTAGTACCATCTCCTGCTAATTCATTTGTATTATTGGCTGCTTCATATACCAACTTCGCACCCATGTTTTCAAAACGATCTTCTAATTCAATCTCTTTTGCGATTGTAACACCATCGTTTGTGATAACTGGAGAACCATATGTTTTTTCTAATACAACATTTCTACCCTTAGGACCTAATGTTACTTTTACTGCATCTGCTAATGCATTCACCCCATCAATCATTTTTTGACGGGCATCTTTTGAATACTTAATCTCTTTTGCCATACTACTACCTCCTATTCAACAACAGCTAAAATATCTTCAGCTTTGATTAGTAAATAATCTTTTTTATTATCTTCAATATCTGTACCAGAATATTTCTTGAAAATGACTTCTTGACCCTTTTTTAAGTCAATTTTAACAAGCTTGCCATCTTCTTGTTTACCTGGACCTACTGCCACAACAATACCACGGCTAGGTTGTTCTTTCGGCTTATCTGTCAATATGATGCCACTTTCTGTCTTTTCTTCTTCTTTTACTTTTTCTAAAACAACATAATCATGTAATGGTTTTAACATATTTACCTCCTTTAGCACTCTTGGTACTTGATTGCTAACACTGATTATTGTACCACTTTTCAACTACTCGTCAATAGCTATACTTTTTAAAGAGAGAATTCCTCGTTATAATAGATGCATGGCCAAAATAAGCTTTATTTTAACGCAGAATTCCGAGTTATTCGCAATTCTATCTATACTTCTCATCGTTGGTCTTTTTTTGTACTTTTTATTTCATATGAAGCAATTTTCTATTGATTCCAAATATGTCATTTCTTTAGTTTGTATCTATAGTGTGATCTCTTTATGGAAACTCGGATCATTTGAGGTACCTTCTACTATTTGGCAAACAAGTCATACATCCCAAGAAATCATATTTGAAATCCAAGAGGACAAACCAATTCAACAGATTACATTTCTAGCTGCTGAATCAGAATCTGGACAAAGTGGTTTCTATATTGGCGCAAAGGATGTACAAATATTAGGATCGAATGACGCAAAAGAATTTACACCTATTTCTACACTTAGTGCAGATAGCTATTATCAATATTCATTTATTGC
>CACXEN010000243.1 GCA_902766675.1 uncultured Erysipelotrichaceae bacterium | reverse complement strand
GTCTGTTGCCGAGAAAACAATCAATGCTGAAGAATGGAGAGTAACAGTTTCTAAGAATTCATATATGTTTGAGGTTAGAAATGAATTGGTTCCAGAAACACCAGATGAATCACCAACACCTTCTCCAACTCCAACACCATCCACTCCACCAAAAAGACCAGAGATTCCTCGTACAGGATTGATTTGGTGGCCCGTACCATTATTGATGGGATTAGGATTCTGCCTATTTGTATTAGGTCTATATCTAAGAAGAAGTGATAATGCTTAATCACCATTAATCAAAAGTAAAATAAATTGCAGTGGTACTCCCAAAAGGAGTACCATTGTATTATAAGGAGAGTTGTGCAATGGCTTTATTCAATAAGAAAAAGCAAATAAATCAAGAAGTAGAAAACAAAAAAGCTACTAAAAAGAAAAGTGGTAAGTTTTCTACTATTTTCCTTGTGCTTATTATGCTTGTAGGACTGTCCTTAGTACTTTATCCAACGGTAGCGGATTGGTGGAATAGTTTCCATGCTTCACGTGCGATTTCTTCCTATAGTGAATCATTAAGTGAGATGGATACTAGTGAACTTGACGCAATGTGGAATGAAGCAGTCAAATATAATGAAGAATTAGATTCTAGTGTCATGCATGCTGCGACTGAAGAGATGCTTGAGAAATATAATAACACATTGAATGTAACTGGATCTGGTATCATGGGATATATAGAGATTCCAAAGATTCGTGTTGAATTACCAATTTATCATGGAACAGAAGATGTTGTATTACAAATTGCGATTGGACACTTAGAAAATACGACATTACCAGTAGGTGGGCCTAGTACACATGCGGTTGTATCTGGACATAGAGGACTTCCTAGTGCGAAACTATTTACTGATATTGATAAATTAGTGGAAGGGGATACCTTTATGCTTCAGGTGTTAGGTAGAACATTAACATATGAAGTTGATCAAATACGTGTAGTATTACCGCATGAATTATCTAATTTGGTTATAGAAAAAGGAAAAGATTATTGCACGCTTGTAACATGTACACCATATGGTATTAATAGTCATCGCTTATTGGTAAGAGGACATCGTGTCAATAATGCAGAAAGTGAAATATTTGTGCCTGCAGATGCGACACAAATTCGACCAATATTTATTGCACCATTTGTGGCTGCACCTATATTATTGATATTATTAATTATGCTATTTGTAAGACCAAGAAGAGATTAACTTGGATTGTGGAGGATGTATATATGGATGAGAAACAACTAAGAAAACTAAAACGTATCGACTTATTAGAATTATTATTAGAAGAAACGAAAAGAAATGAAGAACTTGAAGCGAAATTGGCTGAAAGAACTTTAAAATTAGATAAAGTTGGTAGTATTGCGGAAGCATCTCTTGCTTTAAATGAAGTATTTGAAAAAGCACAAGCTGCTGCAGATATGTATGTCGAAAATGTGAAAAAGATATATGAAGAAGCACAAGAAATGGTTAATCGAGCAAAAGCAAACAAAGCATTTAGTAACACAGTAGAAGAGGAAAACAATGGCGAAGAATAATGTAGAAAAAGTACTAGATTTTCCTAGTTCCACACAAGTTGAGAATGAATTAAATCGCATTCGCTATAATCGTCGCTATGGTAGTACATTACGTAGTACAGTTTATGCACTAATTACAGTTGCGGCAGTAGCGATACTTATTTCTATGCTTTTATTACCAGTATTACAGATCTATGGTAGTTCTATGACACCTACTGTTACAGATGGTGATATTGTAGTAGCTGTAAAGAATAGTAAATTTAAAACAGGCGATGTCGTTGCATTCTATTACAACAATAAAATATTAGTAAAACGTGTGATTGCCCAAGCGGGAGACTGGGTAGATATATCAGAAGATGGAAAAGTCTTTGTGAATAATGATGTTATTGAAGAACCATATATTACTGATCCAGCTTATGGTGAAACAAATATTAAACTTCCATATCAAGTACCGGAAGGTAAAATATTCGTAATGGGAGACCACAGAAGTGTATCGATTGATTCAAGAAATACATCTGTTGGTTGTGTATCTTCAGAACAGATCGTTGGTAAAGTATTATTGCGTATTTGGCCATTTTCTGCCTTTGGCAAACTATCTCAGTAATGTATGCTAAAATAATCTAGGGTAAATTATATTGAAAAAGAAATTTGGAAAAATATTCATTGCGGCAGGTATTCTTGCATTTCTTGCAGGAGGGCTTTATGGTGCTTGGAATTTATATCGAGGATATCGAGCAGGTAAGTTATCGAATGATATTTTAGTGGTCGTAGATGCGGCTATTGATGAGGCACAAAGTAGTGATGATACAGAAGAGCCAGCATGGAAACTTTTTCCAGATATGCAAATGCCAACAGTAGAAAAAGATGGCAATAAATATATTGGGAAAATTCTTATCCCTGATTTAGATTTAGATCTTCCAGTTATGGCAGATTGGAGTTATCCGAAATTGGATATTAGTCCTTGTCGTTATAAAGGAAGTGCATATTTAGATAATATGATTCTAATGTCACATGATTATCCTCAACATTTTGGTAGAACATACACATTGACACAAGGTGCGAAAGCCACATTTATTGATGTGGATGGTAACGTATTTGAATATGAATTAGTCAATGTAGAAGCGCTATATCCAACGGATATTGAAATACTTGAGCAAGAATCAGATGAGTATGATTTAACGATATTTGC
>CACXEN010000242.1 GCA_902766675.1 uncultured Erysipelotrichaceae bacterium | reverse complement strand
TCCAAATGGATGTTCCTTATCTGCTGGCTTGCCTGCGATACGAAAGCCAACGAATGATATACAAAAAGATAGGCAATCAGAGAGATTGTTGAAAGCATCCGATATCATTGCCATAGATCCCGCAAAAAAGCCAATCAACCCTTTTACTGTAAATAAGACAATATTCGATAAGATTCCAACAATGCTTGCACAAATCGCATACGCTTGTCTTTGATTACGACTATCTTCTTTTACAAAATGTTTCAAAATAAACTTTGTCATAGACAATATTTTATCGTAGTTGTGTATGATTCTCCAAGTCTTTCGCTTCTATATATACATCTTTGATGCACTTTATTACATATAGAATTGTGATTGGCATAAATATAAATGAAATATATAACATCAAATCTATAAATGGAAAGCGCGCATTTGGTGTAATTAAAGCAATGCAATAGATGAGTAACATCATACTCACAATTGATTTCATCATATTATCAATGACTTCAAAATCCGCATCCATCCATAAATAGGCATAAATCGTATTACATACAATGAGGAAACCAATCACAGGCACTTCATCGATTAATATTGAATTGTGAGCTACTGTAAGTTGTAAAGCACATACAGCTAAGATACCAACAAAGCGCCTCGTGAGACTTTCTATTGCACTATCATATAAAGCAATAACGACACCAACAACACTAGCCGCAATGGCTGGCAAGAAATAACCATCTGCGCCATAAGAGAATGCTAACAGCATCATTCCCTCGGATAACATAAATCTCATTTTATTTGTCATATTGATTTCCTCCTTGTACTAGTATTGTAAAAAAGAGGACTAGATTCACTGTACACAATCATGTACAATTAAACTATGAAACAAGGCGACATGATTCAACTACCATTTCTTGTATACAATATCCTAAATGAAAACACCAACAGGGATACGATTTTATCGATGCCTGATATACAAGGTGAATTAGAATTATTAGGATATCCATGTGATAGAAGAAGTATCTATAAAGCAATTGCGACATTAAAAGAAGCTGGTATCCAAATAGAATTCAAAAAGATATCACATAAACAAGGATACTATTTACTCAAAGATTTTCAAAAAGAAGAAATCTATTATTTATTATCGATGCTAAATGACACAGCTTCTCTTTCTAAAAAAGAAACACTTCTTTTACAAACAAAATTACTTAACCAATTAACCTATTTAGATCAAGATGAATTAGATATCCCTCATATACCTCAAATAAAAACAGAAAACACAAATGTATTACACACCATTCAAATCTTATTAAAAGCGATTGAAGAAAATCGTTTTGTACAATTTCGTTATTATGATTTATCGATATCAAAAGAAAAGAAATATCGTCGTAATAAACAAAAGTATACCCTTTTACCTTATGCATTAATCTATGAAGAAAAGAAAATGTATTGTGTATTTTACTCCCCACATTATCAATCCTTTAGTAATTATCGATTAGATAAAATTGAATCATTAGAATTATATGAAAAAAATACGACTGAAAATATTCATTTCAATTTAACAGATCACTTACAAAATTCTTTGCGTATGTATTCAGGCTTACCTGATACCATTACCCTTTTATGTAAAAGTTATTTGGCCAATGCAATCTTTGATCAATTTGGAAAAGATATTATTATTTCTAAAGTCACAAATGAAACTTTTATTGTAAGTATTCGTACTACGATTACCCCTACTTTAATTGGATGGTTGCTCCAATTCTATCAAGATATTACAATCATCAAACCAAAGGAATTAATCGAAGAATTTAAAGATATCGCAAAACATATCAAAAAGACATATGGAGGTTAATATGACACAAATCAAACAACTACAAGAAATTATTGACTCATCTAAGCACATTGTATTTTTTAGTGGCGCTGGTGTATCCGTGGACAGTGGAATTCCTGACTTTCGTAGTCAAGATGGTTTATATAATCAAGAATATGATTATCCACCAGAAGAAATCATTTCCCATCATTTCTATATCCAATATCCTGAAGAATTCTATCGCTTCTATCGCAATAAAATGTTATATCTAGATGCCAAACCAAATATTGTCCATGAAACGATTGCGAAATTAGAAGAGAAAGGAAAATGTTTGGGTGTCGTCACACAAAATATTGATGGCTTACACCAAAAAGCAGGTTCTAAAAAAGTATATGAATTACATGGTTCGGTATTAAGAAATTATTGTACAAACTGTAATAGCTTTTATGACGCAAAATATATAAAAGACCACACTCCTCTTCCTTTATGCGAGAAATGTGGTCATATCATCAAACCTGATGTTGTATTATATGAAGAAGGTTTAAATCATGCGGTTGTTTCTGGAGCGATTGCTGCTATACAAAGTGCAGATACATTAATTGTATTAGGTACTTCGCTTGTGGTATATCCAGCAGCTGGCCTTCTTCAATACTTCCACGGGAAAAATCTTGTATTAATTAATCGTGATGCAACACCATATGATTCACAATGTGATTTATGCATTCATGATACATTCGATCAAGTTTTTCCGAAGTTAATCATTTAATTAAAGTAAAACACCTTTATCCGCATTATCTACGATTGGTATTTCAGTGGTATCCTCATCATCGATATGGCTACAACTGTATTTTTTTGTTTCATTGGCAATCACACCAGATAATAGTAATACTGCGATAATATTTGGAACTGCCATCAATCCATTTAATAAATCTGCTATATTCCAAATTAAATTCAATTCCATTACAGATCCAACAAATACTGAAACAATCCAAAGTAGTTTATATACTAG
>CACXEN010000241.1 GCA_902766675.1 uncultured Erysipelotrichaceae bacterium | reverse complement strand
CTGGGAATCACTCATCTTAAAACCTTGTGCCATCATGCCCTTTGCTTTCTGCTCACTCTCCACCATACTGGCAATGACTTTGGCGACTGCAGGTCTCCACTGCTTACCATTGCCCATATCAAGATAAGGTTCAGCTACAAAATGAAGAACGATACCCCTTTCATGACAGAACCTTGCAAAGGTATACACCTGCCGCACAGATGCAAAACGATTACAGCTAACAGTATAAACTACATCTCCACTCTGCAGTACCGATGTAAGTTCACCAAGACTTCCAGCATTGTAAATGTTATTCCCCCGAATCTTCTTACTTCTGAAAAACACCTTTGTTGTCTCATCATCAAGTGATGATATAAATCCATAAATCATAAAAGCCAACCTCCTTTCGTTGTTGGTTAACTTATGCCTATATGCGTCATTCTGAAAACAGTCTGTAGTTTCCAAAGTTCCTTAAAATCAGCAAGTAATATTTAGAAAAGAAGTTTAACACCCCCACAGTGGTTCATCTTAATTCTTAGTCGCACACTTTATTCTTCAGAAAATACGCAGAAAATCGAACATATACAAAAATTCAAATGCCGTGACAAAAGAAGTATTCTGCATATTTATGGAACTATGCTGTATCGGTGGATGAGCAGGTTTTTGGAGATATTAGTTGATTTGATATTAGAAAAATCAGAATGAATCAAAACAGAGATGTGATGTTAGGATATGCGGATTAAGATTGGAGAATTTCGATGGTATCAGCTGCAGATGATTTGAGATTGCTGGAGATTATCCATCATTGTCTTAGTTGTCTGTATTCATGAGACCCCAGCGAATTGTCAGTAACCTGTCTGTGAATGTCATAATCCATCTTGAAGTGAAACTTAATTGCAATCAAATCTTGAAAAACACTTGCCTTCCTAAGGTTTCAATATATATTCTTGCAGTTCTGTGATATAAAAATGAGCAAAAAAATATCCTTCACATACCACCACAACATGAAGAAAACTAATATAAACCCTCGTATCAAAATAATAATGCAGGGTTCAATGCTTCTTACATAAATTCAGATAAAATAAGGTTTTCTAGCACCTATAAAAACATCAGTTCCGTGGAGCAACTATATTTCTCCATTAGCAGAAATGCAGAACTGTATAGGTTTCCAGAAAAGGCTAAAAACTTTGTCCGACACTTGGGTCTGAGTACAACGATTTCATTATACAGAAATGCATCTCTTACAGTTACCGCTATAATGAAAAAAATCTTCAATAGGATTACCGCTTTTTTGAACGATTTTTATGTCTGAAATACCGCTTGTAAGACCGCCTTTTATAAAATACCCTCACCGTTTATAGTAATACTTTCACAGAAAAACGCACTCTTTCGCAACATTTTGTTACTAAGAGTGCGTTACTTCAGCATATTGAATTGGCAATATCCTTTCGTATACCCAACTCGGCAAAATTTCACTAGCTATTAATTATTTTACTTATACTTTCTTCTCCATAACATTTTTGCAAAGAATTTAATAAATGAATAAATGTTTCTTGTGTTACTAACTCTATAGGTTCTGGATAATACTTTTGTCCTATATTATCGTATGCTTCCTTTGTAATAATAGCTATTGAATCAATTATACAATCTAGGATTAATTGTATATCTTCATTTTCCTCACATTCTTGAATAATCGTAAAACCGTCTTCTTCATTATCCAAAGTTTCATATAATTCATCTGCCACGTTACTATTCTTAGTATAAAAATCATCACATAGCTGTATAGCATTTTCTAAAATCTTTTTTATTCGCATGCTCTCAATATTAACACAAATAAATTGTAGTGTCTTATATGCAAACCTCGCTTTTTGACTCTGAGTAAAACTATAATATTCTTCCATTTTTAGCTTATCTCCTATTATTCTACATATTTTCCATTTCTTATAACAAAATTACTACGTCCAGTCACTCTTACACCAGGTACACTTTCTGAGGAAACCTGAATTGTTAGATTTGGATATTTTAAACTTAATTGCTTAAGTACTCCAGGTGATACATTGTCATTAGCTAACCCTTGTATACACTTTCGACACACTCCTGTCGGATTAGACTGATGAATTTTTAATGTTCCACTAACATCCTTAGGATTCAACCCCGCATTAGTAATTTTCATATCAAAATTATTTGCTACTACTTCCTCTGCATGTCTAGTAAATAAAGGATTGTTTCCTGGTGCCTTAATATTTCTATTTGGCCATATAATATCAATATCTTGTAAGCCAGCTTCATTTCTCACTTTAGGAGATTCACCTTCAAAAATCACATTTTCAAATCCTGGAATGTCTGTTTTTCCTACAGCTATAGTATCTGTTTCTGGAACATTCAACTTTGTTCTTAAATTATCTAAATCCGTTTTTCCTATTTCTATAGCATTACTACCACTCTTACCAGCATCTTTCTTAAGCGGATTTTTTCCCGTAACTGCTTCATAGGCCTTTGCCGCATTTGCCTCTGGATGCTG
>CACXEN010000240.1 GCA_902766675.1 uncultured Erysipelotrichaceae bacterium | reverse complement strand
GTTTTATCGAACACAATAATGCTGACATTATTAAGCGCCTCTAAATAATTACTTCCTTTTACAAGAACACCTCGTTTAGATGCCGCACCAATACCTCCGAAGAAAGTCAGCGGGATTGAAATGACCAATGCACATGGGCAAGATACCACAAGGAAAACAAATCCTCTGCGAATCCACTCTGTCCAACCTCCACCAAGAAGGATCGGTGGCAGAATTGCCAGAATAGCTGCTAAGATTACAACAACAGGAGTGTAATAACGTGCAAATGTAGTAATGAAATTTTCTGTTGGTGCTTTTCTACTGGACGCATTCTCCACAAGATCAATAATCTTTGAAGCAGTAGATTCACCAAATGCTTTTGTTGTCTTAATCATTAAGACACCCGTCTGATTCATACAACCGGAAAGTGCTTCGTCTCCTTTATGAACACTTCTCGGAACTGATTCTCCTGTTAAGGCGCTTGTATCCAGCATAGAATCTCCATCCAATACCACTCCGTCTAATGGAATTTTTTCACCAGGCTTTACAATAATAATCTCACCAATGGAGACATTTTCTGGAGATATGGTAATCAATTCCCCATTTCTTCTTACTGTAGCAGAATCTGGACGTATATCCATTAAGTCTGATATAGATTTTCTGGAACGCTTAACAGCCAATGACTGAAAAAATTCACCTACCTGATAGAATAGCATAACAGCAACTGCTTCTGGATATTCACCAATGACAAAAGCCCCAATCGTAGAAACACTCATCAAAAAATGTTCATCAAATACACGCCCCTTTGAAATGTTCCTCACAGCCTGCCATACAACATCTCCACCAAGAATAACATAAGAAACAATGAGAAAAGCTAACTCGATAGGCAGTGGCACTTTCGCAAAAACAGCCAATGCCATACCAATGGCATAGATTGCTGCACCAGTCGCTAAACGAACTGTCAACTTCTTATCCTCATTGTTATAGGATTCATTGGCCTCCTGCTTTTTTTCCGGTATATAAGATTCCTGTACAATTTCAGAAACTTCCACATCTGGCTCATGGCTATGAACAATCGTTTCAATCTGACTGGCTATCGTATCTGCGGCTGTCTGAGCAACATTGATTGTAAGCGTCTGCTTCATCAGATTTACCACTGAGGATTGCACTCCATCCAACTCTCCGACTTCTTTTTCAATTTTTGCGGAACAATTCGGACAGTCCAACCCTTTTAATAGAAATATGCGTTTCATGATAATCTCCTTACAATTTGTTTAGTTGTTCAACTACTCAACTATAATGTTAAAAAATATTATTTCTGCCAAAGATGCTCAAATCCCTTGTCAATAATCTCTTTCACATGATCATCTGCCAGCGAGTAGTAAACTATCTGTGCTTCTTTTCGGAATTTTACCAGATTCGCTAGGCGTAATGCCTTTAACTGATGCGAAATTGCAGATTTTGTTACCCCCAGTAGCACTGCAAGATCACATACACACATCTCACTCTGTTCTAGAGCGTGTAAGATTTGTACTCTAGTTCCATCTCCAAATAGCTTAAACAAAGAAGCCAACTGGATATAATCATCTTTTAGCTGCATCTTGGATTTAACATCATTCACAATATCCTCATGAATTACATCGCAATTACAAATATAAGACGTTTTTGACATATGTTCACCTCCAAATAATAATAGTTGAACAATTAATCAACTATTATCATACTTATTTTTAAATTTATGTCAATAAGCTGATGTTAGTTCCCCATAAATTTTACAATTAAAACCAGCTCTTTATTCTTTTCTTAATCTTTTTTCCCAGTATACCGTTTTGGCTTTCTTGTCACACTTCCTGTAAATTCCAAATTTGTAACGCTGAGTTTATATGTAATTGTCATGGTTTCCATATTTTTTAGAACACATACCATTTCATTCGTTAATTCCGGCAAGCGTTTTAAACACGATCTTCTTCCTCCTTTATCAGAAAAGATATCTTGCCCATCCAAGCAGATGCTGTACCAAAAGTACGTTTCTCTGACGCTTCTTTGTCAATTCAATTGGCTCTACATGATACGGATCACGATAGGTTCCATCTTCCAATACCTGTCGGGACACTCTTTCATATTCC
>CACXEN010000239.1 GCA_902766675.1 uncultured Erysipelotrichaceae bacterium | reverse complement strand
TTATCAATTCATCTATGTCAGACAAATCTGCTTGTCCGAAAACAATATTCATATGAGTCCTCCTCGTATAGCCAAGTTTACTAAATATGAATTTGTTCGACAGTGTCGAACAAATCATTTTTATTCTTCTATCAACGGAATATTTATTAATTCCTGCAATTTTTTCTGTAGAACTTCTTTATCAGGTAACTGAAGTTTATATTCCGCCACCATCATTGGCGACATAGTTCTACTCATAGAATACTCAACTACTTCATCATTTTTAGTAGCACAAAGCAATAAACCTACACTTGGATTTTCATTTTCTTTCTTAACCTGTCTATCTAATGCTTCTAGGTAAAAATCCAATTTCGATACATATTCAGGCTTAAATTTCCCTACTTTTAATTCAATTGCAACCAAGCATTGTAAGCCTCTATGATAGAATAATAAATCTATCCTAAAGTCATCTCCACCCACCTGAACTCGGTATTCTTCATCGATAAAAGTAAAATCTTTTCCAAGTTCCAGAATAAAATCTTTCATATTCTTTAATAGTGCTTTTCTTAAATCATTCTCATGGAATTCATTTGGCAAATCAAGAAATTCCATAACATACGAATCAAGAAATGGATTTTCTCCCAAACTCTTTACTTTTTCAGGAAGCAAAGTATCCTTAGACAACATATATCTTTCAAAATAGCCACTATCTAATTGGCGCTGAAGCTGACGTTTTGAATAATTTTCCTTTATAGAAAGTCTAATATAAAATTCTCTTTCCTCATCACTTTTACACCCTGACATTATAAGTAAATGATTCGTCCAACTTATTTGTGTCACCAGTGGTGTCACAATTTCATTTTTATAATAAGTTTCATAAAACTGCTTCATCCTATATAATCCACGACGATTGAATCCTTTAATACCTGGAAACTCATTCTGAATTTCTTCTGCGATAGAATCAATAAATGAATCTCCAAAAGATGCCTTTTCTGACTCAAGATGTAAGTATTCGCCTACTTGCCAATACATACTTATTAATTCTTCGTTTACACGTCGCAAGGCATTTTCTCTAGCTGTATTAATAATATTTATTACATTATTCGCTGTACTAATTTCATTTTTTGACATAACCACTTTCCTTTCTAATTTGTGTCACCACTGGTGACACAAATTATTCTATCCAATATATTTCTTATGCGCACTCTTAACATTACTCTGCTTTACCTGAGCATATCTAAGTGTCGTATCAATCTTTTCGTGTCCTAGCAATCTCTGAACCTGCTCAATCGGCATGCCTTTGTCTATCGCCGCAGTTGCCATTGTACGTCTAAATTTATGAGGATGCACATGTCCGACATCAGATGCAATCCCCATCTTTCTAAGCATAATCTCCACACCACTTGCCTGCAACCTTTTATAAGGATATTTCAAAGATACAAACAAAGCAGGATTCTTATCAACTCTTTTATTCAGATACTTTTTTAGATGAATCTTAGTCCTTGCATCAAAATAAACAATTCGTTCTTTATCGCCTTTGCCAAGAACTACACATTCTCTCTCGTTAAAATCAATATCACTTCGATCCAGATTGACCAATTCTCCTACACGCATTCCTGTAGAATAAAGAATATCTATAATTGCAAGATTACGTAGTTCTTTACAGTCATCTCTTAATTTTTCCAAATCTTCATCCGCATATATATCTTTTACAGATATTGTTGTTTTAATCTTGTGTATTCTTCTAAAAGGACTCTTATATATGTAATTCTCATCTTCAAGCCAGGTAAAGAAGCTTGAAAGATTTCTTCTTATATTATCAATTGTAACTTTACTGACTTCTTTCTCGGTATAATATCGAGATAGATATTCTCTTAAATCTTCAGTAGTAATTGCTCGGATATTCTTGCCAATATCCTCAAACATCTTTTCAATGGTGAATTGATAATAATTCAGTGTCCCATCTGAGCGACCTTCTAATCTCTTTGCAGAAATGAATTTTTCAAGCAACTCGGCATTATCCTCTTCATAATCATTGCCATTCTCCTGCTTAAGTTGCACCTCTTCCAAGATTCGCTCTAATCGAAGCGTCTGTCCATTATCTAAAAACGGACTCATTTTCTGCATTACATAGTTTCTAATTTCTTGATTCATGGTTAATACCTCCAATAATTTTTGAAGATATTATAACCATAAATATCACAAACACTTTATCACTTCACCTCGTGAGCAGTCGCACCGAAAATCGGAATTTAGTTTAGTTTATACTCTTTCTCTAAGGCACGATGTCTTAAAACCATAAATGGCAAAGGGATAATAACTCCTCCT
>CACXEN010000238.1 GCA_902766675.1 uncultured Erysipelotrichaceae bacterium | reverse complement strand
TAGAAGATTATATCTTGAATGGAAAAGATATTCGAAGCAATGAAGATATTGAAAAACACGCAGACTGGGTAGAGCAGTGGATTGGCAATTATGAAATTACAAAGGAAAATATCCATACTATTATCCAGGATGAGATAAGCAAAGTGTTTGTTAAGGTACTTGAATGTGCTGGCGTTTATAAGAGAACTAAAGAAGGTCAGGCAGCATTTATGAGATTTGTTGAATCTCTATAGTATTTCACTTCACTCCCCCCTTTAAGCGGTTCGTTCTAAAAAGAGCGTTCCGCTTTTTATTATGAAAATAAAAAGGACCATTTCACAAGTTTAAAGTGAAGTGGTCTGTCTTTTTTCTTTATTCAGTTGCCACAAAGCCCTTTTAGAATCCATTATGCACGATTGATATGTTCAAACATAGGTGCGTAAAACTCTAAAAGGTTGTTGATATAATTTCTTACCTTGTTCATTTTGTTCATCTCCTTTCGTTTCTTACTGTAGTCATTATATGATGAAAACACGCAAAATACTTGTCATATTAGAATGAAAAGTAGCCAAATCTTGCGATGGAAAATATGGCAGTATTATTTTGTGCATGTTTTGGATAGTTTGCTTTATATGATTGTGTAACTTGATGAATTATAATTGAGTATAAGAAAATAGAAGAAAAAGGTGATAAATATGCACTTAAAATATAAAGAAACAAAAAGTCTGATAGAAGTAAAAGAAAAGACATCAAAGCATACTTCTCCTCATTTACATGATGCATTGGAAATAATTTATATTACTAAAGGTACGTTAGAGCTTGGAATGGGGCAGGAGCTTTATCATATGGATGAGGGTGATCTTGGAATTATCTTTCCAGATGTGATTCATCATAGCCAAGTGTTTAGCAGTGGTGAAAATTTAGCTGTTCATATAAATGTGCCTACATCGATTATAGGAATGCTATTTTCAGAAGAAGTACAAAAAATGGCTCCGAAGTGTCCTGTGTTACAGAAAAATAATATTGACCAGGAAGTATTGGATGCAATATATGCGATTATACGTGCCAATGCTGAGAATGTAATGATTATTCAGGCATATGTTCAGATTATCTTGGCTAGATGTTTGCCTAAATATGAATTAGTAGAAAAGACAAGTGTTGGAAGCACTGATTTAATTTACCAAACAGTATCCTATATTGCAGCACATTTTCGTGAAAGTATATCATTGGAGAGCATGGCTTTTGATTTAGGTGTAAGCAAGTATATGCTATCAAGAGTATTTTCAGGTACATTTCATCAAAATTTTAATCAATATTTGAATGAGGCAAGACTTTCATATGCTTGTAAAATGATGGAAGAGACCAATCGAACTATTTTGGATATAGCTATGGAAAGTGGATTTGAAAGTCAAAGAACATTTAATAGGGTGTTTAAGGAAAAATATCGTGTTACGCCTAGTGAATATAGATTAGTGCGGCGAGAATTTTGCTAGGGTGTTTTTGTAAGATGCTTTATATACGGTTTTTATTAACGAAAAGATTAATGTTATGGAACATAAATTTTGATTTCATGAGTGTAACTTTATGTTAGTTTCAATCATTAAAAAAGTATTGAAAAAAATTATTCAATAGTGCTATATTCTTATTAGACCGTGGGGAGGCAAGGGTAATGCCCTCATCCCAATTTCCCATTGGCGGGTAGGCAGAGGCTATATGCTTCTGCCTATATCTTAGGGATGTTTCTATTGTTTTTCAATAAATGTAACCAACGGAAGATGAGTGGCGCTTATAAGTGAAAAGCATTTTAAATAGATCATGTAACAGAGGTAAAGAAAATGGAAGATAAAGAGAGCGTTGACAGTATCGTTTGATAATGATATTGCCAGCGCTCTTGTAATATAGCTTAATTGAATTCTTCTATCGCATCCATATAATCCTGCAACCCATTTTCTTTAAATGCAAGTTTAGCATAGGTTAAAGGATTTTGTTCTGCCAAATCATACAGATAAGCAATATTTGTAAATACCGACAAATCAGAGCACACTGCACGGTCGTCGAGTGCATGCTTTCCGGCGTTTCAGTGCACGCTTTCCGGTCATCAGTGCATGATGCTTATTCAGGTATAGATATTCCGGCTTTTGTTAACTGAGCCTCAAGTATTTCTACCCGTTCTAGCAGATAAGTGATTTCCTTCCAGTTGGAAGAACACAGTTCCTCTGCCTCCTG
>CACXEN010000237.1 GCA_902766675.1 uncultured Erysipelotrichaceae bacterium | reverse complement strand
CAAGTAGAATATCTGCATTTTCATCATCTAGCTTTCTCAATGCATTGAACCAAATTCGAATATTAGCACCATTATTTGGCTCTTGAATTATATTTTGTTCCATCAAATTTAATATTTCTTTGATTTCTTCTTTATTAATATTATTATTCTGCAAACACTCTTTCTCTTTTGCCCTAGCAATAAATCTTCTAACAACTGGTTTTTGCATCTCCTCAGCCTTATCCAAATATGATTTCCACATGTCAATAGTTGCTTCTATTCCGTAAATCATATCTTGGAGAGAATCCACACATCTTGTCTGTAATCGCACCTTATAAAACTCTGTGTCTTCTTCAACTTGAATTGTTCTAAACCCTTCTAAAAGAGTTAATGCTCTATCATAATATGTCATCATCCAAGATTCTTTATACTGAGCTACAAATGCTTCTGTTGACTTATTATATAATTCTTTACCAAAATCCACTACAGCTATACACATTTCGATATCAGAAACATATCCAGCAATTTTATTATTTGTACTCCTTACCTTTTCAAATTGTTCACTTGCAAGTGACAAATAATTTTTAATTTCTATTAGTTTTTCTTCTAATAGTTTAGATTCATTAAATCGTTTACATTCCTTCGCTTCTTCATATAGTTTTTGCTCTACAAACTTGCGAATACTCATGCCATATATATGATATAGTAAAGAATCATGTTCCCCTTGCTGTTCTGCCATATTTACAGCTTTTCTTGCCTCACCAATACCTTTCTCATAATTTTTTTCTATATGAGAATAATATCTAGATAAATGCGCTCTAAAGTGAGGTTCATCTGGATAAACTTCAACAAGTTCTTTGAAAACAAGTCCAATGCAATTATATTTTGCATTATCATCCACATTCTCAGGAATCAAATCTTTAATGTATTCTATTACAGGAGCAAACCTACTTTTTACCATGCTCTCTGTATCCCTTAATATTAATAAATTTTTTAATACATCAATAGTAGAGTCTAAATCATACATAATGTTCATTTTAGAATATCTAATAAACTCTCTTAGTAATCGAGACAAATTATCCGCTTTAACTAACAGATTTCCATCTCCATGTATTCTTCTCTCTATTATTGATTCAGCAAATCGTGGATGTCTCATTTTCACATAAGTGTTATGCCCTTTATTATCAAAAACAACAAGATTATCATTTGCCGCATTGTCAAATATTTCATTTTCACTCGTATAAGTGTTCAAAAAACTTATGTCCAAGGACCTATTAGCAAACCAATCTACTAAAGATATATATTCCAGTTTAGTCCGATCATCACTTGATGAATCAATAATAAAATGATTTATATACTGATCAACTCCTTTAAAATCCTCATCAAATGTATACATCGACATAAAGAAGGGATATCTTTCTTTTGGATGTTGTAATAATTTTAAAACTTCTGTTTTTCTTTTTTCTTGCAAATAAGGTTCTAATTTTTCATACATTTCCTTAAATTCGTCATCTTTTAAATACCTCAAAGCATCGTCCGATGAATCATATTTCTTCTTAATTCGGCTAACATAAAGAAAAACATGCGGAATCGCATTTGCCATAAGTTCACCATTAAAACGTTGCAATTCATCATCGCTTATAACAGAACTCTCAACAACAATCAAAACTGACATTCCAACTTTTTTATAAAAATTTATTGCTTGTGTAGGTGTAATCCTTTCATTGTAAGAAGTTAAAACTAATACTGGCATCTCTTTACTAAAATCGTATGCCAAGCATCTTGAAAGAGTAGTCCCTCCTGCTCCTGGATCATGATACAATCTTATAATTTTACTAGTCGTTTCATTACAAGCGTTTTGAATATCTCTCCTATATTTTCGATATTGAGTGATTCGATTAATTGCAAATCCATTCTGTGCTCCATACCAGCTAAGATTTCTACCACCCTGATAAAATATCTCACTTCTTTTAGCATCTTCTGTCTCCTCAACATCAGCTATTCCTAAGAATGGAATTTCAAAACACGAAAAATCTTCTAAATTAATATCAACTTTCCCCTCCCTTCCACACACCTGGAATCCCTGGTGAGTACTATTTCTGTGGAACAGAGAAGCAAAATTATTAATCCCCTGTGAAAATTCATACTCAGATAATGGAAACATATCTAATATTGCCTTATAATCCTCTTTAATTCCCTCAAACTGTACTTCTGTAGACAGCAAATACAATCTCAGTGCATCTTCATAAATAGCGTCTAGTGCTGTAAGTATTCTATCAACTCTTTTTGCTGGACCATTCAAAATGACTACTTTTAAAGGTTTCGAGAATGCTTCCCTATAATTACAAAGTATATCATTAACTATTGCCCCATATTTTTGATTCCAACGTCTATCCGTGTCGACCAAAGATTCTGAAACACCACTTAATCCATTCGCAAAAAACCAATATGGTTTTTTTGTAGCATTATTAAATATTGTATTCCTTGGATTAATTACATCGAATGAATTTGGCTGAACTCCATATTCGGTCACATAAGATTTATACAATCCATCATTCTGTGTTTCTTCATCGAAGTCAATTATCAATGACCAGTTAATATATATAAGACGCTTTCTCGCTGAATCATCCAAATTTGTTTTACCACAAATTAAGCAATAATTATATTTGGTAGTATCTCCCCAAAAATCACAAGCTTCCTGCAAATTCATATATTCTGAGGATTGAATTATATTAATTGGTGGATTAGCGTCAATATACGTTAAAATAAATTTTCGTATTTCAGCATACGATTCCTCAAAATAATTCACATTTACATCATTACCAATATGCTTATTATCATTGTATATTGGCTTCGTATTTCGTTTTATCAATTCAAAATCAATATCGGTATCTTGCATTCTTGGTACTGCGTAAATACTCATCTGACTTACTAAATACTTTACATCAACCATCGCTCCACTAAGTTGACGTCCCTTTTCTATGATGGATGTCAGGCAGCTATACTCCTGCCATCTTATGTTGCCTGAATCATATAGTTCCTTATATTTTCTGTTTAAGTAACATTTTAATCCCAATTCATATGATTGCTGAATCTTATTTCCAGCTGTATTTAGTTCTTTTTGCGCTTCAATGGAATTTCCATCTAATAGATCTTTATATTTTTTATAATGAGATTGACTCTCGTTAAATAATGAGATAATAACATTTTTATCTTTATAATTATAGTTACGTAAGTGTTTAGCCATATAACTTCCTCCCAATATTATTTATCAAACACTTATATCTTCCGGATGATAAGTCATTTCAAACGCAAAATCCAACATCAACTTTTACGTCTAAATCATTAGCATAATTCAAAGAAAATTATAATTCTTATCTGTATTATATCAGTTTAAATATGATAATATCTATACTGCTTTTATACCAGAAAGACTTTTATCTACATACTTTGCATAAAGGATAAAACAATCCCTCATCATATCCTATTTGAAATTAATTTGCTACAACAAGGGTTCCATATAAACCATTCTTAAAGTTTCTCTCCCAGCCTGACTATTGGGGGGAATTTATTAAACTTGATTCCATTTCAAATTTGATTTTCATATTCTTTTTGCTGTAAAATAACAATTGCTTTGTATGATTTCTTTTTCGAGTTCATTTTTCTAATCTACTGCTATTGTGTATCGAAACAACATCATATGAGCATAGACTATCTTCTACAGCTAAACCGCTGTCATTTTGTATTCCAAATCACCAATCAAGAAATTTCTATTGTATGTACAATCACAAGCAGAAGAGTCAAAAAGAGCAACATTATATGATGCCTTATCAAATGTACTAAAATACTTCACTCCATCATATCCCAAAAATTTTGCAAAATCACTGATATACTGTGTTGGTAAAT
>CACXEN010000236.1 GCA_902766675.1 uncultured Erysipelotrichaceae bacterium | reverse complement strand
CTAAATGCTAAATTTATTCCTGATTATCCAGAAAGCATAGATGACTTTTTTACACGAGATTATAAAATAAGACTTATCTTAATTGGTTTAGTCATATGCGTGATAAGCGGAAGCATTATTCGTGTCCTTGCAAATGTTTAATCAGCAGTAAAGAATAAATGAAAAACGAATTAAAAATGGCGATGATTTATTCATTGCCATTTGTTAGTTCTTCTTCTTGCTCAGCCATCATACGTAGTGCAGACATTAATTTATTCATTCTGTCCTGAGATGCATCAAAGGCAGGATTTTTTAAATATATGCCCATATTACTTTTGTTACGATGCTTTTCAATCATTTCGATAATTACGTCTATTTCATCCATGGAAAGCCGTTGAAGATTATCGTATATATCTTTTTCGATTTTTACACGAAGTTTAATATATTTTTTTAGAGTGACATCAGCATTCTTCTCAAAATATTTGATATTGCCCATCTGGATATTATCGTCAAACTTGAACCAATCCAAATCAATTTTAAGAGCCTTTGAAAACTCCTTAAGCATATCCTCTTTGGGAACGCGTTCCCCTCTTTCGTAACTTAAAACTCTTCTGTAGGCACTATCCTCAGGGAAGCCAACAGCTTTTCCTAACTCGGTTCGTGACATATCACGGTATTCTCTTGCTTTTTCAATTCTTTTTCCTATATTCTTCATGTACTCATTATATCATAGGAACAAAAATGTTGACATAGGAACATAAAAGGTCTTATAATTCTAACATAGGAGCAAATATGAGCCTAAATAAAAAGAAAGGAGGAAATCGATGGTAAAGCTTGAATTTACAAAGATTGAGAAATTGAATGCTGAGATTGATGATCAGATTATTGAGGATTTACTTCATCCAGGAATCGCGATGCTTTATGGAAAAGAAAAGAGTTATAAGAGTATGTTTGCAACTTCTATTTCCAAATGTATCTCAGATGTTCTGATTCAGGTATTTATTAGAAGATCGATCAAGAGGCACGGGAAGGTTATTTACTTTGCACTAGACGATAGAGGAAGAACCATTTTGCAGCGATTCGGTGGATTAGAGAACATTCTGATTATGGATTCTACGGATTATAACAACAACTGTGAAATCTTGAAGGAAGAAATGAAAAAGCAGAATTATAGCCCAAAAGTTGGAACAGCTATGTTTACGCATCTACTTTCTCGCTTAGTTGATGACAATGAGATTGAGCCGGTACTTGTGGTAGTAGATACTTGGGAAAAGATAAGGTCTGCAGGGCACCAATCCTATTATGGTGAAGAAGTTAAAGAGCTGGAAGTAATTCATCAGATGCTTAATGAAAATCCAAGATTAAGAAATACTTGTGTAATGCTGGTACATCATTCAACCAAGGATGGTGAAACTTATCAAGGCAGTAGTGGAGTTGGGGCAGAAATCGATAACATGATGCGACTAAAAAACATTGGCGAATATGAAAAGATACTTCAAGTAAAATCCAACTCAATGCCATTTCAGGAAATACCGATAACCATCAATCCGGAAACGATTGAATTTGAGTATTCGGAAAATGGAAAGAAGGTTCTTAGCGATGAAGAGATAAGGAAACTTCTTGAATGGTGCTATTCAGACAAAAGACCAAAAGTAAATTATCCGATTGTCTATGAAGGCACCTATGAGGAACTTATGTATTCAGCAAAACTCAATTATGAAAACTCACGAGTCTTTGCAAACAAGATTCGTGATAACGAAGATTTACTTCTTCAAGAAGGAATCAAAGTTGAAAGAATGAGAACCACCAAAGCACGCACAATCAGATTAACAAAACTAACAGATGAAGAAATTAAAGAAAGAGAGGAATAAGAATGTTAAGTGAAATCACAAAGGAATTAAATGAATTAAATGAAAGGAACAATCAGGCGCTTGCGATGATGGATGAGCTAAACGAAATGCAAGATGAACTGGAAAGCACAATGGGAGATATTTACTTAAGAGCCATGGAGCTAGAAGAAAAGCGCAGAAATTATTTTTGTTCTTGCTGTCCACACAAGGAAGGAGCAGCCAATGAGATTTAACGAACTTAACAAACTTAAAAAAGATGAATTGGAAAATCTCATTAAAGACAAAAATAAGAAAATGGAAAAGCTGAAGATTGAAAAAAAGAATTAGAGGATTTCCTCAAATTGAAGTTTTCTAATAATGCTCAATCTGAAGCTGAGACATTCTCCTATGGTGCTGCAGGTGGTGAAGAGTAATTGACTGGCGATACAGTCACAAGTTCCATTTACACATAGTGAAATGGTATAACTTGCTACACCATTAGAAAAATGGATGTAAGAAAAGAAAGGAAGTGATGTTATAGCTCATGTAAGTAAATATTCTCGAGGTGCTTTAGGTCATATGCTCAAACACTATCACAGAGAAAAAGATACTAATGGAAATGATATTAAATATAAGAATCAATCAATAGATAAAGATTTAACTTATCTAAATAAATCCTTAATTGAAAGAGATATTACAGACTTAGAATTCATTCATCGAAGAATGGAAGAAGTCCAATATCAAGACCGTAAAGATCTAAATGTGATGGCTGATTGGATAATCACTGCACCAGAAGAATATCGATTCACAGATCAAGAAAAAAAGCAGCTGAGGGAACATATAGCTGTATCAGATGAATTAAAAGAAAAGATAGATAGATTAGAAGAATTATTTAAAACATCGTTTGAAATATTAAAAGAACGATATGGAGAAAAGAATATTATCAATTGTTGTATTCATTATGATGAAACAACCCCTCATATACATTTTGCGTTTATGCCCATCATCATGGATCAGAAAAAGATACGTGGTAAAGATGAGTATATAGAAGTAGAAAAACTTAACGCAAAAAAATGCCTGTCAAAGATGGAATTATCTGTGTTCCATAAAGAGGTTCAAAAGGAATTAGATTCAAGATTGTCCTTTAAGATAAAACTTCATGAAGAAATTGAAGTTATTAATGATGAAACAGGAGAAACCGAAAAAACGTCCCCTACGAAGCTAAAAGGCAATCGCTCCATTAACCAGTTAAAAAAAGAGAATGCGATTCTGGAAAAAGAGAATAAACAATTAGTGACAGATAGAGATTCTTTAATTAATGAAATGAAGAAAGAGAAAAGACTCACAGATTCATATATCGCGAGTCAAGAAAAATCACTTAATAAGATTGCTGATGATGCCAAGATTCTTATAGATACATATACGGCAGTAGAAGAGAAGGCGGTATCTGTAATGAATGATGTTGCATCAATAGAAGTTCCAATCGAAGAAGTTAATCAGATTCTAAAACTTCAAAAAAAGGAAATAAGACCAGAAGTAGATAGTAAAGGAAATACAATTTTCAATAAAAAAGGTAATGCACTTCTGAAAGTCTTATTTACAAAAGATGGATGGGATAGATTGTCAAAAGCTGTAACAAGAATAGTTAGCTTCTTCAAGAACTTTCAAAATGTAATAGGTAGGGATTACATAGTAAATAAAGCTCAACGAAAGATTATTGATGAAAAGCCGAAATCCATTATCGATGAGCTAGCAAGATATAAAAAGCGTTCTCAGGAATATCACAAAAATATTGAAGAACGAAGAAAAATTATAACAAAAGATAGAAAGGAAGAATTGACATTATGAGTAGTACAAGTATTCAAAACTCTTCCTTACACCATAGCCAAAGTAAATATGATGATAAATTCATGCTCTCAATTAAGCAAGCTACTGATTATTTTGGGATTGGTGAAAAGAAGATGAGAAATATGGCAACATATTTAGATGGAATCTTTGTTAAGAATGGTAATAAAACACTAGTTATAAGGGAAAAACTGGAAGAATATCTCAAAAATAATGATTCCATTTAACCGTTGCTGATTTAATGATAGGAGCCTCTCATGTATAATAGAAACATCATGAAGAGGCTCTCATTTTAACTACAAAGTTGAAAGGAGAGACATGAATAAAAGAAAAGATAAATATGGTCGTATTTTAAGAAATGGTGAGAGCCAAAACAAAGATGGAAGATACATTTTTGTATATCGTGATAATGATGGTAAGCGTAAATTTGTTTACAGCTGGAGATTAACAGAGAAAGATGCTTATCCTAAAGGAAAAAGGAAAGAACCTTCTTTAAGAGAAAAGGAATATGAGATTCAGAAGAATCTATATAATAATCTAATCTCATCAGATTCCAATATTACAGTTTTAGATCAAGTTGAAAAATATCTTGCGACTAAAAATGGAGTAAGAGATACAACAAGAGTTGGTTATCAAACTGTAGTAAATTTTCTGAAGAAAGAAGCATTTGCCTATATTCCTATTGGAAAAGTAAAGATGAGCGATGCGAAAGCATTCTTGATTGGGATGCAACAGAAAGGGAAAAGATATTCTTCGATTCATAATGTTAGAGGTGTTCTTAAACCGGCATTTCAATTAGCTTATGATGATATGATTATCAACAGAAATCCCTTTGCGTTTCCATTAGCCTCAGTCATCATCGATGATTCTGTTAGAAGAGAAGCATTAACACCTAAACAAGAAAGACAATTCTTAGATTTTATTCGAAATGATAAGCATTTCTGTAAATACTATGATGGGATCTTCTTCTTGTTAAAAACAGGGGTTAGAATATCGGAATTCTGTGGATTAACTCTTAATGATATTGATCTGGAGAATAAGGTTATTCATATAACGCATCAGCTTCAAAGAGTAGGTATGGAATATTTACTTCAAGAACCAAAGACAATCAATGGAATTAGAGATATTCCAATGAGTAATGCTGTATATGAGTGCTGCAAAAGGATTGTAAAACAGGCAAAGGATCTTAATTCGCCAACTGTAGCAAACTTAAAAGGATTCTTATTCTTAGATAAAGAAGGGAAACCATTAACTGCATTACATTGGGAGAAGTATTTCCAACATATTGTTCAGAAACACAATAAGATTTATAAGGAAGAATTACCAAAGATAACTCCCCATGTATGTAGGCACACTTATATAACCAATATGGCAAAATCGGGCATGTTACCAAAACAGCTTCAATATCTAGCAGGTCATTCTGATATATCTACAACACTTAATATTTATACTCATGTAGGGTATGAAGACGCT
>CACXEN010000235.1 GCA_902766675.1 uncultured Erysipelotrichaceae bacterium | reverse complement strand
TTAGAAATCAGTTCTAATCCAAAATTAATCCATCGTGATAAATATTATATTTTGATTGGTGGTAAAGATAAGAATCGTGGTAAGTTATTCCTTTATGCATCAGATGAATTATTTAAAGGATATAGTTATCAAGGTGAATTCAAAGTAAAGGGATATGATGAATTAGGCAAAAATGTAAAATCATTTGATATTATTACAATCAATGGTTTTGATGTGCTTGTAATGACAGTAGAAAATGATAGTGAAAGCTATGGAGAAAGCACGATTTATTTCATTGGTAAATGCAATTTCGAAAATAAAGAATTTAGTACACAACATGAAATGCAAGAATTAGATTTTGGTTTTGATTTTACCAATGCTCGTTTCATGCAAAGCGCAAATAGTACATATTTTATTGGTAAAATAGGAGATGAAAAACCTTCCTATGAAGTTCTCCAACAGTACCCAACATTGGATTCTTTGTCTTGTATTAGAAAATGCATATTGAAAAATGGCAAGCTCTATTGCACACCAGCATTTGCGAAAGAAATTTTACAAGATGAATTATTATTAGAAGCCAAAGAAGGGAATCTATTAAAAGATACACTACAAGGTAGAATGCCGAAATGTGCAATTCTCCATTTAGAAAATCCAGAATTAGAAAGTGTAGAATTTGATTTATTCTCCAACCAAAAGAAATTAGGCTTCATGGTGAAGTATGAAAAATATACTAAGAAATTTATTATCAATGATGCTGATTTAGAAAATACAGCACTACATAGAAATCATGAAAAGAGTATTCATTTAGAAAATGGATTAAAAGACTTAGAAATTTTTGTGGATAATAGTTCGATTGAAATCTTTGTGAATCATGGTGAATATACATTTAGCTCTAGACTCTTTGCGACCGCAAACGAACATCTATTACGAATGAGCGCAAAAAATGTAAATCTTACAATTCATTCAATCAAAAGAGCTACCAATGATCAATTTAGAATCTAGATTAAATGCCTTCTCAAGAAGGCATTTTTATTATTTTCATTGCGTTTAAAGTGAAAAAGCATTAATGTTTACCTATGATTAGAAGAGCGAAAAAAGAAGATATCGACGCAATTGAAAATCTTTTAAAACAAGTGTTAGATACACATGAAAAGATAAGACCAGATATATTTATCAGTGATACAACAAAATATTCAAAAGAAGAATTGTTGGTAATGATAGCTAATGATGAAGCACCAATTTTTGTATATGAGAAAGATAAAGTAGTGGGATATGCTTTTTGTGTGATAAATAAAATACATTCACAAAATTTAGTAAAGTGTTTAGAATTATATATTGACGATATATGTGTAGATGAAGCATATCGCAATCAAAATATTGGCCAAGAGCTAATCGCATATGTGGAGACCTACGCAAAAGAAATAGGCTGCGACTGGATCACATTGAATGTGTGGGCTGGAAATAATGCAGCATATCACTTCTATGAAAAAAATGGTTTCATAGAACGAAAGACATTTATGGAAAAAAGAATCAAAGAAGGAGAGTAGTAACGTGACACAAAGTGAGAATTTAAAAAAATTTGAAGCATGGATATTTAAACAATCCGCATATACGATGGCACTAGCAATTTTGAATTTTGATAAAACAACAATTGCGCCAGTTGCAGGAAATCCATATCGTGATAAACGAATGGCTTATCTTGCAGGAGAACATTTCTCTATTATGGTAGATCCAGAAATGGTAAAAGTCTTAAAAGAATTAAAAGAAGATGAAACATTGGATGGAGATACAAAAAGAGCAGTGGAGCTTTATTATAAAGGTGTAATGGATACTGTATGTATTCCAAAAGAAGAATATGTACAAATGAGAGAATTGTTTAATCGTGCATATGATGCTTGGTTAGAAGCTAAGAATAAAGATGAATATTCAATTTTCGAACCATATTTAAAAGAAATCATCGAAACAAAGAGAAAAGTATATGGATATAGAAATAGTGATTTACCATTATATGATCAAATGTTAGATGACTATGAACCAGGAATGAATCAAGAAAAGTTTGATACTTTCTTTTCCGCAATTAAAGAAAGACTTGTGCCATTAATTCAAAAAGTACAAGAAGCAAAACAAATTGATGATAGTTTCTTACACCAAACATATCCAATTGATAAACAAAAAGAATTCATGGATTCATTATTGAAATACTTACATTTTGATGAAACATGGGGTTATCAAAATGAAACAGAGCATCCATTTACGACATGGGTATGTGAAAATGATTGCCGTACAACAACAAAATACATTTTAAATAATGTATCTAGTGCAATCCTATCCACAGTCCATGAAGTAGGACATGCGACATATGAGCATGATATCGATGATAAATATGATGGCATGATTCTTTCAGAAGGTGTATCTAGTGGTATGCATGAATCACAATCACGTCTAATGGAAAATTATTTAGGTAGAACACTTCCATTTTGGGAAGCGAACTTCCCTAAATTACAAGAAGTTTTCCCAGAACAATTCAAAGATGTTACGGCAGAAGACTTCGTAAAAGCAATTAATTTAAGTGAGCCATCCTTTATTCGTACAGAAGCAGATGAATTAACATATCCACTCCATGTATTGATTCGTTATGAAATAGAAAAAGGGCTATTCAATGGCACAATTTCTACAGAAGGCTTAAATGAAACATGGAAAAAGATGTATAAAGAATATCTAGGTGTGGATGTACCAAATGATCGTGTAGGTATTTTACAAGATGTGCATTGGTCAGATGGTAGCTTTGGATATTTCCCAACCTATGCATTAGGATCTGCTTTTGCGGCTCAATTCATGATAAAAATGCGTGAAGATATGGATGTCGATGAAGCATTAAGAAGTGGACATTATGAAAAATGTGTTGCTTGGTTAAAAGAGAATATTCACAAATATGGTTGTCGCTATAGTGCAGATGAAATCATGATGAAGGCAACAGGAAAGCCATTCGATGTGAATGCATATATTGATTATTTAGAAGATAAATATACAAAGCTATATAATCTATAAAAGATAAACTACCCAAAATATACGTCATTTGAAAAAAGTGGTATATTAAATGGGTAGTTTTATTATGTCAGATAGAAGAAATAGAGTGAAAAAGTCGTTTATTCTTAGCGGGCTTGTGGGAACAGGCGGTTTTTTTCTTGCGAAATTAATTGGTTTATTATATGCCATTCCATTTTCTAAGATTCTAGGCTCAGATGCCTATATGAGCTATTATGGAACAGCATATCGTATTTATAGTTATGTATTAAATGTATTTACAGCTGGTATGCCACTAGCAATTACGGCAATTGTCGCAAAATATATGGCTAGAGAAGATTATAAATCAGTGCAATTAATTAAAAAGATTGCGTTTTATATTCTTCTAGCAACTGGTTTTGTGGGAATGGTATTAATGATCATTGTGGCATATTTCATTGCGCCATCTATTGCAGTAAAAAACGATGAAACAATTGTGATGATAACCTTATGCATATTATCCGTTGCCATATTTTTTGTGCCAATTCTTTCTTGGATACGTGGATATTATCAAGGCCAAAAAGAAATCCAACAATATGCATTCTCTCAAGCTTTTGAACAATTCTTCCGGGTAGGATTCTTATTAGCTTGTTCAATGCTAGCTGTATATGTCTTACATATGGAAAGAAAATGGGCATTGTATATAGCTGTAGCATCTACATCTGTGGCAGCTATTGCGGCGATTATGCAATTCTATTTCTTTGATCAAAAACATAAAGGGGAACTAAGCGAATTAGTTCATACCCAAACTTCTAAAGCAGAGGCGAAAAATAAACTTACAAAAGAATTGGTATTACTAGCTGTTCCATATTTAATCCAAGCAATTCTTGGATATAGTGATGACATTATTTATTCCACAATATTACCAGGAAGATTACGTGCATATGGATATGATGAAGAATCTTTGTCTGTTATTCTTTCAAGTTTCAATTATGTCGGTGTAAAGCTAAATTCAATTCCAATGATTCTAGCTCCAGGATTTATATCCGCAATTATTCCGCACATTTCAGAAGCATTAGAAAAGAAAGATACAAAAAAGATTGAAAAGAATATACGCGATGCATTTAATACGGTGTTATATATTGGTACACCAATCGCATTCTGTATTTTTCTATATGCAAAAGGCTTATATAATACCTTATTCTATACAGATAATTTAGAACTAAGCGCAGCTAGTTTACGATTTGTGTCTGTGGAAGGCTTCTTAGGTGTGATTGCGCCTGTTGTTTCGGCAACGATGATGGCATTACATTTAAGAAAAAGCATTATAAGAAATCAGGTGGTGAATGTCATATTAAAAGTTGTATTATTATTCCCACTTGTTGCGTGGCTTGGTTATCCAGGTATTATTATTTCCGCATCGATTGGTGCATTATATCTCGTGATATTCTCCATGCTTGAAATCAAAAACAAATTTAAAATTTCATTCAATCAGATTATTAAAAACTTTGCGATTATTATCGTTGGTTTATGTGCAATGGCACTATCTTATTGGCTATTATGTAAAATAGGATTAGATCCAATTCATAATAGTAAAATGATTGGATTTGTTAAAATGATTGCCAATGGTTTAATTACAGTAATTGTATATATTGGTGTAACGTGGATATTCCATATCCCACAAAAGATATTTCATATAAAAGGATATTAAAATGGCATTTGAATTTATTAAAGATTGTAAAAAAGAAGATATTGACTCATTTGTTGTAAATAGCAAGCAGAACAGTTTGAATCAAGAAACGATTTGGGCTGATGTCAAAAACAATTGGGGTCATGTATTTACTTGTGTAAAAGAAGATGGAAAAACAGTTGCGAGTGCAGTTGTATTATTTCGTGATGTTCCATTTTCAAAAACATTGGCATATGTCCCAAAAGGGCCAGTAATGGATTATGAAAATCAAGAATTAGTAAAATTCATGATGGATAATTTAGTTGCTTTAGCAAAAGAACATAAAGCAATCGCATTACGCTTTGATCCAGTTGTTTTATCTAGAAAATATTTTTATAAAGATAGAAATAATGAGATGGAAAGAAATAATGAAAATGTGATTCATTATTTAGAAAGTCTTGGGGCTAGACATGGTGGTTATACAATTCATATCGAAGAATCCACACAACCACGATTCAATGCCATGATGGATGTAGATGATAATTGGCAAGACCATCTAGAACATAAAACTGCCAAATGTATTCGAAGTGCTAAACATAAAGGCATTGAAATCTTAGAGGGAAAAGAATATATTAAGGAGCTCATTCAAGCACTCCATCATACAGAATCTAGAAAAGGTATCATATTGCGAAATGAAGAATATTTTGAAAATATGATGGATTTATATAAAGATCGTGCTATTTGTATGGTCGCAGTATTAGATTTTGATAAACAAATCCAAAAGATGAAAGATAGCATTCAAGAAACCAATGATAAATTAAAAGGTGAATGCACAAAAAAAGAAAAGAATTTGCTTTTGCAGATGCTCAAAAATGATGAAAAAGAATTAGAAAGACTGCAAGAAGATAAAAAACAAGAAAGTGAAAATCGCATTGTGACATGTGGCATATTTGCGGTATACAATGATAACTTGATGGAGCTCTTATATATGGGTAACCATCCAAAATATATGCGTATGTATTCAAGTTATTTATTATATGCGACTTGTATTGAAAGATGTAAAGAATTACATATTCCACATTGTAGCTTTGGTGG
>CACXEN010000234.1 GCA_902766675.1 uncultured Erysipelotrichaceae bacterium | reverse complement strand
TTCAAAATACACCAGTAGAAAAACCAAAGGCGAAATACCATTATGTGAAACATAAAGATTATATAGAAATCAAACTAAAAGATATTCATAACCCAATTAGTGAAATCCAATTTACTGGAAAAGTATTTGGTAATGAGATTGTTGAATTAAATAAGTCTAAGAAATTCATGCAAAACTTTCATATTTTTGATGGAACTGATGCAATTGCGGTAAAACGCTTTGAAGGAAGAGGCATTACCAAAGAGAATCTCGAAGAAATAAACGATGGGATGTTTATTCGTATTTATGGAAAAATTGAATATGATAGTTATTTAAGAGATTTAGTATGTAATCCCACAGAAATCGAAATATTAGAACAAAAAGAAGAAAAAGATACTGCAGAGGTAAAACGTGTTGAATGGCATACACATTCCAATATGTCTGAAATGGATGGTGTTTGTGAAGCAACAGATATCGTTGATTATGTATGGAATCTTGGTCATCGTGGTTTTGTTTTAACGGACCATGTGGATGTCCAATCTTTTGTTAAAGCATATAATCAATTACAAAAATTGAGAAAGAAAGATCCAAACCGTGATTTTAAGATTGGTCTTGGATGTGAAATTAATCTAGTTGATGATGCATTAACTATTGTAAGAAATGGTGTGGATACAGACTTAAATGATATGGAATATGTTTGTTTCGACTTAGAAACAACTGGTTTAAGCTGCCATTATGACCATATTATTGAATTTGGTGCAGTAAAGATTAAAAATCAAACGGTAATTGATCGTAAACAACTATTCATTAAACCACCAGTAGAGATTCCATCATTCATATCTCAAAAAACAAATATTACCAATGAAATGGTAAAGAATGCGAAAACATTTGAAGAAGTAGCTGATGATATTATTTCTTGGCTAGGTGATGCGGTTTTAGTTGCACACAATGCTACATTTGATTATCACTTTTTAAATGAAGAATTAAAAAGGATAGGGAAAGATATCTTACAGAATCCTGTGATTGATACGCTTGATTTATCTAGAGCTATCTTATTTGAAAGACGTGCTTTCCGTTTAGGTAATATTGCGCGTAATTATCGTGTTCAATATGATGAAGAAGTTGCACATAGAGCTGATTATGATGCAGAAGTATTATTCTCTGTATTTATTAATTTATTAGCGGATGCACGCAATAAATTTGGTTGTAAAACATTATTAGATTTACAAAATAAAACGCAAAATGAGAAATCTTTTGCGAAATTAAGAAAATCACATGCGATTATCGTTGCTAAAAATCATGATGGCTTACGTGATTTATATCAATTAGTCACTAAATCCAATACTGAAACTATTGCGATTATGGGTAAAGCAAGTGGTAAAGATGGCACAGATGTTACTGCGGAGCCACGTGTTTTACGCTCTGATTTAATGAAATTTAGAAAGAATCTATTGGTTGGATCTGCTTGTTTAAATGGAGAAGTTTTTGAAAATGCATGTAATGCAAATGATGAAATATTAGATCAATCCATTGAATTCTATGATTATATTGAACTACAACCATTAGGAAATTATAGTATTTCTTTGGTTATGGGAAATATCCCTAATGTGGATCGTTTAAAAGATGTACAAAGAAGAATTATCAAACATGCGACAAAATTAAATAAACCTATTATTGCGGATAGTGATGCGCATTATTGTAAAAAAGAAGAAAAGATATTTAGAGATGTTTATATCGCAAACCAAGGGGTAGGTGGTGTGATACATCCACTTTATATCCGCGATGATGCATTGCGTTTACGTACACCAAATCCAGATCAACATATTCGTTTAACAAATGAAATGTTAGATGAATTTGCTTGGTTAAAGAATGAAGAACTCATTCAAAAAATTGTTATTGATAATCCAAATAGCTTATTTGATGTCATTGAAGATGTTCGACCAGTACCAAGTGGTACATTTGCGCCACATATTGAAGGTAGTGAAGATAAATTAAAAGAAGTTTGTTATGAAACTGCCATGCAAAGATATGGCTATGAAGGTAA
>CACXEN010000233.1 GCA_902766675.1 uncultured Erysipelotrichaceae bacterium | reverse complement strand
TTATCCTTATGATAACGCTTGCATCGAATCGTTCCACTCCTTAATCAAAAGAGAATGGCTTAACAGATTTAATATCATTAACTTCAAACATGCCTACAGGCTTGTATTTGAGTATATTGAAACCTTTTATAACACCGTTAGGATCCATAGTCACTGCGACTATATGTCTCCTAACAACTTTGAAAAACTGTATGAGAGGGGATGTTTTCTGCCGGCAGCTTAACTGGCAGAACTTCTCATTTTATTTTGTGCTAAATCTTGACACAGGACCATATTGTGAAAGGTCAAAAATATCCCTCAAAATGTTCATCTACCTCTCTATCTTAGGACTCAATTTAACACTTAACATCATTATATGCTTTAGCGCACATAGCTTCAATCTGCATTTTCAGATTATCCCTAATACCTTCATCTGATACTTTATTAAAAGGAATTTCTCTTACTCCTGGAACCATTTTTATAACAATTACTATATCCTTATACTTCGCATTATTCTCTATAATTTTCCTCTCTGCCCCATCGCGGTCAAATGGAATCTCAATATACTTCATTATTGTAGATAATATATCTTTTTCCAATTCGGATAACTCATCTTTTTGCTTCAAAAATTCTAAAACAACCTGAATTCCCACATCTTTTAACATATATTTTCTTTCCTCTCTCACTTTCCTTTTTCATAATTCTCCACGCCGCAAATTTCCCCATTGCCGCTGCCGTCGGCAGTCCACCAGGTCCCATTAACCACTGACTTGCCAGCAATACATTATCAAGTTCCTTTACAACTCCCGGTACAGTAATGCTTTTCGCCTGCTTGGTTGTTACGAAGCTCATGTACGCCCCCTTATAAGAGTTACAATATCTCGTATATGTCATCGGTGACCACACATCAATCACATGTATTTTCCCCTCCAGAAACGGGTATTCTTTCACAACTCTTTGCAATGCCTGATCTGCGATCTCAGCCTTCTTCTTTTCATAGACCGTTTTATCCGTATAGATACTCTCCCAATATTTATAATCAGTCTCTGTCTGTGAGAAATTTGTCTGCAAAATCATTTTTCCTGCCGGTGCAAAATCTGCTTCGTAATCATAAGATTGTATGCTCATGCATTGCACGCTCTGATTTCCCACCTTCATCTCATCACAGGAAAATACCCTTGTTCCTGTCAGTTCCGTAAATATCCCATCTACAGCATATGCAATTTGAAATCCACTGCTTACCGGATATTTGTCCCTATCTGCATACATTTTCTTTAATCCGTCCGGCATATATTTCTCCGGTAACAGTTTATGGAATGTGTAATACGTGTCACAGGCGCAGATCACATAATCAGCTTCTACTTTATTTCCATTTTCTAATAAAATCCCTTCTGCTTTTTTACCATTTAATAAAATATTTTTTACACCTGTATTTGTGTGTAACACACCACCATATTCTTTAAATCTTTCTGCAATACGCACCGACATAGCTAGTGATCCACCTTTCGGGATATCACCATTCCCTCCAGTTACTGTTCCATAGGACACCAGAAATGCATATGCCTGATATCCTCTTGGCATATAATCAATAATTGCCCGTCTGATCAATGGGTGTTTAAAACGCATAGCCAATTCATTGATATCCATATTACCATACTCTTTCATTACTTTTCCCATTTCCTTCATGGACATGCCTAATTTTATAAGATCGATAGGATTCATTGCATCAAATGGCTTGTCAACCGGAACTGTCATCGTTTCAGCCATGAAAACATATTTCATTAATTTGTTGATTTCTTCCGCATCCTCTGGAGAAAGTTCCAACATTTCCTTTCTCGTTCTTTCCTTATCTCTCCAAAATGTTAATATCTGTCCATCCAATTTAGATGAAAAAAACATTTCTTTTTCATATAGTTCCACATCATCGCCTAATGCCCCAATCTCTTTCCACAATTCATGTAATGCACTCCCCGGTCTTGTACCGGTCAGCCAATGAATACAATTATCAATAAAATAACCTTCCCTCTTCCATCCGGTACACTGTCCTCCCGGCAAAACATTCTTTTCGTATATTTCTGTTTTAAATCCGGCTTTTTGCAAAAAAATTCCTGCAGTCATTCCGGCAATTCCACCACCAATAATTACAGCCTTTTTCATAGCCCTTTTCCTACTTTCCTCTTACTATGTCTACAATCCACTCTGCTTCTGGTAACGCGATGTCATGATTGGTAGCATATCTCTCAGCAATTCCCTGTATGCTACACCAAAATGCATTAGAAATTATCAAGGGTTCTCCTTCTCGAATAGTACCTTCTTCCTGTCCCCACTCAATAATAGGTATAAACTGTTCGATTACATTTACTTGCATTGCAATTTCCCGGATGTGCTCTGGTGTAGCATCACTTCGCTGTGCTTCTGCCATCAGCACAAATAGCTTTGCAACAATGGGATTCTCCTTCATATACACAAATAGTTCTTCTGTGAATCTCACAAAAAAGTCAATCGCATGCTGATATTTTTGTTTTCCTGGATATGTAGTTCCTTCTAAACCCATCCTAATTAACTCTTCATACAGTTTCTCTTTAGATTCAAAATAATGAAACATCAATCCGGTACTAATATTTGCTCTTCTGGCTATATCGGTAATCTTAGTTGCTGCGTACCCCTTACTTACAAATAATTCTAGTGCTACTTGCATAATTTCTTGTCTTCTTCGTTCTTTTTGTTCTTTCCGTGTTTCCATTTTATATCCTCTTTGTTGAACGTATTTTCATTGAATATATATTCAATATTAACATATGAATTAGATTTTGTAAATAAAATAGGCTCAACCCCTTGTAAACAAAGGGCTGAGCCAATTAAGTCAATTGATACTCTAAGAGTATTTAATTACTCAATAATTGTAGCAACACGTCCTGAACCTACAGTACGTCCACCTTCACGGATAGCGAATGTAAGACCCTGCTCCATAGCGATGGGATGGATCAGTTCGATTGTCATT
>CACXEN010000232.1 GCA_902766675.1 uncultured Erysipelotrichaceae bacterium | reverse complement strand
TACTGTTGTGCTTAATTTTCCAGCATATTGTCTTACGCCATCAGAAGAATCTTGGGATTGCATAGATATCACCAAAGGTAATGCCACCCCAATTGAAAGATAGGAGAATAATGCAAGCATTCCCAATAATAAATTGTATTGGCCAATGAATATCACCATAAAGATTGTATAAATTATCGCAATACCAATCGGTGAAATGGTATGTGCATAGAACACTTCCAACAATTCTACATCTGTTGTAATTAGTGATATTAAATCCCCTTTATCTTTGCCTTCCAGTTTTGCAGGTGCTAGTTTGCGCAATGCTTTAAATACATGGTCACGAATTATTGCAAGCAAGCGGAATGCGATATAGTGATTACAACCTTGTTCACCATAACGTAAGATAGCTCGAATAATCGCAAAGTTTATCATGCATATCATTAATATTGTCATATTCAAAGGTGCTTTCATATCTAAAGCATGTAATATTGCATACATCGCAAATACACTAATAAATGTGGCACAAAGATGTCCAATCGTGCCCATGAGAATGGATAATACCATATATCCTTTTAAAGGCTTCACCAACTGGATGAGGCGTGCCATTACATTAAACCCACTACGCTTCATGCTGCACAACCTTTCCATAATTTTCCAATTCACTTTGTTTACGATATAACAATGCATAATGTCCATTACGCATTACTAATTCTTCATGTGTTCCTTCTTCAATTACTTCTCCATCAAATAGCACATAAATATGATCTGTATCTATTACATTTGCTAAACGATGAGAAATAAGAATGATTGTTTTTTTGTTTTTTAATGAATGGATATTTTTCATAATATCGTTTTCGCTTTCCACATCGATATTACTTGTGGCTTCATCAAAGATTAGAATTGGAGTGTCATGTAAAATGGCTCTTGCTAATGCTAAGCGCTGTCTTTGTCCACCCGAAAGATTAGAAGCACTTTCTAAAATAATCGTTTCTAGCCCATCTTGTGTTTGTAAGAAATCAGAAAGATTTACTTGGTCCAAAACATCCCACATATCATCTTCACTAGCCTCTTTATTTGCCATTAATAAATTCTCTTTGATGCTACCTTTAAATAAATAAGAATGATCAGACACATAGGTTATTACTTGATTCAAAGCACTTCCTTCTATATCTTTAAGTTCTATATTTCCTAATTGAATACTACCGGTATATTCTTTGTTAATACCCGCAATGATTTTTGCTAATGTAGATTTTCCTGAACCACTATCTCCAACAATTCCAACGAATTGGTTTTCTTGAATATCCAAATTGATATCTTTTAATATTTCTCTTTCTTCATCATATTGATAGAACACATCTTTAAAAGAAATATCATAATGAGGAATATCTTTATATTCCCCTTCTTTATCTTCTTCTAATTCTAAGAATTTAAATATTTTATCTGATGCAGCCATTCCATTCATCGCAATATGGAAGAAGCTACCTAATTGACGCATAGGTAAAAAGAAATCCGCGGATAACAACATAATAAATACTGCACCATACAATGGAATCGTTCCATTTTTTAATTGCACAATACCAATAATCATTCCTAATGCTGCACCTGCATAAGCCACTAAGTCCATAATGGATATAGAATTTAGTTGCATAATTAATACGCGCATTGTTATTTTTCTAAATTGTTCTGCTTGTTGGTTCATCACTTCATTTTGATGTCCATCTGCTTGATATATTTTTAAAGTTGTTAAACCTTGTAAGTTTTCTAAAAAGGTATCTCCCATCTCTGTATATTGACCCCAATATTTAGAAAGTAATTTCTTTGCCCATCTTTGTACAAGCACAATGCTAATTGGAATTAATGGTACGCAAATAAATAAAACAATTGCAGCTTTTACACTTACAAATAACATCACAATAAATAAAGTAAGTGGTGCTAGCATTGCATAGAAAAATTGTGGCATATAAGACCCAAAATATGTCTCTAATTGATCAACACCTTCCACACTCGTCTGTACAAGCTCAGCAGTATTTACTTTTTTACGATAGCCATGTCCTAATCGCAATAGTTTTTCATATATTTTTTCACGCAGTACCTTTTTCACAGTGCAAGATGAAAGATAAGAAAAATGTGCAGATAGGCGTGTTGCAATATATCGCATGATGATTGTGCCAACACCAATCGCACATAACAAAACCATTACATAGCTGTTATAAATTCCTGCATATAGTGAATGTAATACTATCGCAATGGTATACATGAAAAGAATGTTCGCAGCTAATGCAAGCCATTGCACACCTACATTAGTCAGAACATATTTCATACTATTATCCACTAAACGAATCAATCTTTTATCTAACATCATTCCTTGCTCGTGAATATTATAGCAGTTAACCTCATTACGTAATGAAAATACTATCCTTTATTCTTAAACTTTTCTTTTAGAGTTGGGGAATTCTTTGTTAGTTTACGAATTGTTAGATCTTGGGCTTTATCATTTGCCAATCGAAGTTGTCTATCCGATGCAGAAAGCGCATCTTTTACCTTTTTCAAATGATCTATTGTCTTATCAATTTCATCGATGGCAGTTGTGAATTTTTTAGAAGCTAATTCATAATTCTTACCAAAAGCCTTTTTGAAATCTTCCATATTTTCTTCGAAGTTTGTAATATCGATATTTTGACTTTGCATTAGCATTAATTCTTTGCGATATGCAACACTATTCATCGCACTATTTCTAAGTAGTGTAATGATAGGAATAAAGAATTGTGGTCGAACTGCATACATCTTTGGATAGTGATGAGATAAATCCACAATACCACTGTTATATAAATCACTTTCTGCTTCTAACATCGTCACAAGAACTGCATATTCACATTTCTTTTCTTTTCTATCCTTATCCAATTCTTTTAGGAAGTGCTCATTTTTATGTTTCGTACTAGTCGCATCTGATTCATTTTTCATCTCAAACATAATAGAAATCATCTCATTGCCTTCATCATCATAATCACGATAAATGAAGTCTCCCTTAGAACCACTATCTTTTGAGACTGCATTATCTTTTTCAAAATATGCACGAGGAAATAATGGACGTAGTTTATTAAATTCATTTGCACAATGTTCTTCTAAAGATTCTCCAACCATCTTCGTTGATTGTCTTGCTTTGAAGTCTTTATAGAAATC
>CACXEN010000231.1 GCA_902766675.1 uncultured Erysipelotrichaceae bacterium | reverse complement strand
TCCAATAAACACATCTATTATAAGTTATTTTAGGACTGAGTGTGAAATGATGCACGTATTCATTTTTAAAAATAGTATTAAAAATGATTGACAAGTATTTTAAATACATATACATTTACACTTAATAAAGGAGAAGTTCGGTAATGATACTAGTAAATGGAAGAAGAGTACATCGTCATCATCATCACAATGGCCGGGCTTCTAGCGTGGTTTCTTTGGGTTGATTGAGGAAACTTACATATTGAAAAGAAGATAAATAACCGGTCCGAAATATAGTGAAAGATTTCGGACCTTTCTTTATATCTAGTTAATTACCGAACCGAAAAAAGGAGAGAAAAATGAAAAAGATTATAGTTAGTTTATTAAGCATCATGATGTTAGTAGGCTGTTCGCAAACAAGTAACACAACAAATGAAGAAAGTGATATTGCATATATTCAAGAAAAAGGAGAATTGATTGTTGGTATTACAGATTTTGCACCAATGGATTATAAAGATGAAAGTGGTGCGTGGATCGGCTTTGATGCAGATGTAGCGAAAAAAGTTGCGGAAGATTTAGGCGTATCTGTAAAGTTCGTAGAAATTGATTGGGACAATAAAATACTTGAATTAGATAACAAGAGTATTGATGTTGTTTGGAATGGTATGACTTTAACGGATGAAGTAAAAGCAGGTATGGAATGTTCAAAACCATATATCAATAATGCACAAGTCATTGTTGTCGCAAAAGGAAATGAAGGAAAAGATCCATCAGAATTAAAATTTGCGGTAGAAGCAGGATCTGCAGGAGAAACAGTCGCAGAAGAAAATGGATTTGAGTATGTATCAGTTCCAACCCAAGCAGATACACTCTTAGAAGTATCTGCTGGAACAAGCGATGCAAGTATTATTGACTTATTAATGGCTGGCGCAATGATTGGTGAAGGCACAAGTTATAGTGATTTGGTATATACAGATTCATTAACGAGTGAAGAATATGGTGTTGGTTGTAGAAAGGGAAGTGACTTAGCTGCTTATATCAATGAAGAATTTAAAAAGTTCCAAGATGATGGTAGTTTATTAGAAATCGCTAAGACATATGGCGTTCAAGAATCACTAATTAAGCAATAATGTTTACATCAGTTACACTAGCATTATGGCAAGGATTTCTTGTCACAATAAAATTATTTGCATTAACACTATTATTCTCACTGCCACTTGGCTTACCAATCGCAATTGGGGCAATGAGCAACAACAAAATAATCAAGCTACCACTTCAGTTTCTAATTTGGGTGATTCGAGGCACACCACTCATGTTGCAACTATTAGTCATCTATTATGGCCCAGGTATATTCTTTGGGATCAATATTTGGGGAACTGGTGAAAATGGAAGATTTATTGCCAGCTTAGTAGCGTTTGTGGTGAATTATGCTTGTTATTTTGCGGAAATTTATCGAGGTGGAATCCAATCTATTCCAGTTGGTCAATTTGAAGCAGGGAAAGTATTAGGTATGACATCTTTCCAAATCATGAAAGACATTGTATTACTTCAAGTAATCAAAAAGATTATTCCACCAATTTCCAATGAAGTAATTACACTTGTAAAAGATACAAGTCTAGCAAGGGTTATTGCAGTATATGAAATTATTTGGAGTGGACAAGCATTTATCAAAAGCAATGGCATTATTTGGCCACTATTCTACACAGGCGCATTCTATTTGTTATTTAGTTTTTTATTAACAGTAGGCTTTGCAAAAATGGAAAAGAAGTTATCGTATTTTAGGTGATGTATGGCATTATTAGAAGTTAGAAATATTACAAAAACATATGGAAGTGAAACGGTTTTAAATAACATATCTTTTGATTTGGAAAAGTTTGAAACATTATCTATTTTAGGTAGTAGTGGCTCAGGTAAAACAACATTACTTCGATGTTTGAATTATTTGGAAATACCAGATGATGGAGAGATCATTCTTGATAATGAAGTCTATTTTTCAAAAGATAAAGTAAGTACTTATGATGAAGATACAATCCGACAAAAAAGATTACATTTTGGAATGGTCTTTCAACAGTTCAATTTATTCCCTCAATATACCGCTTTAGAAAATGTTCAATTAGCATTGAAACTTGTAAAAAAAGAAAAAGACACACAAGATAAGGCAATTGAACTATTGAAAAAAATGGGTTTGGAGAATCGAATGGATCACTATCCACATCAATTATCTGGTGGCCAACAACAACGTGTTGCGATTGCACGTGCGCTTGCATTAGAGCCAGATATCTTATGCTTTGATGAACCTACTTCAGCTTTAGATCCAGAACTTACAAGTGAAGTATTAAAAGTAATCAAAGAATTAGCGAATAGTAAAACAACAATGATTATTGTGACACATGAAATTAATTTCGCGAAAGAAGTATCCGATAAAATATTATTTATGGATAATGCTGAACAGTTAGATTTCGGAAGTGTACAAGAAGTACTGATTAACCCAAGAAATCAAAGAATTGAAGAATTCTTAAATAGTAATAAAAGTGAATGATGAATAGGAGAATACGACTGTATTCTCTTTTTACATCCTTGGATAAATTATTTATAATGAAATTAATATATGGGGATTTTAGAAGCATTAGATTTAAATAGTAAAAGAATGTTAGAGCCATCACAAATATATGATCAAAAGCATATAGCAGATGTTTGTGTTGTGACTTTTTCTATACATGTAAAAGAACATGTTTTAGAAAATTATGCATGTGAAACTGTAGCTAGTGTTAGATTCGCAAATGGGGAAATACCAATATACTTCCTTAAAAATGAGAATGTATTATTCTATTTATCACCAATAGGTGCCGCAATTTCAGGAGCAGCATTAGAAGAAGTACATTGCGTAACAGGCGCCAATCATTTCATATTCTTTGGCTCATGTGGCTTATTAAATGAAACATATAAAAATCAAATTATTATTCCATCTAGCGCATATCGTGAAGAAGGATTTTCTTATCATTATGCAAAACCAAGTGACTATATAGAAATCGAAAATCATGCATATTTGAAAAAAGTATTGGATGCGAATAATGTAGAAAATGTGACGGGGAAAGTATGGACAACTGATGCGATATTTATGGAAACAATAGATAAAGTAAATAAGCGTAGGGAAGAAGGTTGTCTTTGTGTTGATATGGAATCAAGTGGCTTACAAGCTCTTGCCAATTATTTAGATATTCATTTCTATATATTCTTTTTCACAGGAGATATCTTAAAAGATGTTTGGGATCAAGCAGATATTGGAAATCAAAAAGAGAAAGTAAAACAATTGGATTGTTTTGAAATAGCATTATGTATTGCACAAGAGATTTTAAAGAAGTAAAAGAAGTATGACAAAAATAATAGAAGTAAAAGAAAGAATAATTCAAGATAATAACGCAGTCGCTAATCAGACAAGAGAAGTATTGAAAGAAAAGAATATCTTTTTTGTGAATTTAATGGCTTCTCCAGGTGCTGGTAAAACAACATTACTTACAAAAGTATTACCAATACTAAAAGAAAAATATCGTATTGGAGTAATTGAGGCAGATGTAGATTCTGATGTAGATGCGAAAACAATGGAATCATTAGGTATCAAAGCATTACAAGTTCATACTGCTGGTCTTTGCCATATGGATGCGGATATGACAAAAAGATCATTAGATGCATTAGGTTTAGAAGATATTGATGTCATTGTATTAGAAAATATTGGTAATCTTGTATGTCCTGCAGAATTTGATACAGGGGCACATTTAAATATGATGATTTTGAGTGTTCCAGAAGGTGATGACAAACCTTTGAAATATCCACTTATGTTTCAAAACAGTCAATTCGTTGTGGTGAATAAAATAGATGTCAAAGAAGTATTTGATTTTAATGATGCAAAGTTCGAAAACAATGTTCGCTTACAAAATGAAAATTGTCCAATTTATTATGTAAGCAGTAAAACAGGTGAGGGTATTGAGAAAGTTGGTCAATACATAATGAAATGCATTGAGGAGTATCGTAGCCATGAAAACAATTGAATTACATAAATCAGTCACTGCATCAAATGATAAAGATGCTGAAGAATTAAGAAATGAATTACGAGACAAAGGAATATTTTTAGCAAATCTAATGTCCTCTGCAGGCTCTGGCAAAACAACTTTATTATCCAAGACAATTCTAGATTTAAAAGAAGAATACCGAATTGGTGTTCTTGAAGCAGATATTGAAGCAGATGTGGATGGAAAAGCAATTGAAGCATTAGGCGCAAAATCTATTCAGGTACATACAGATGGTATGTGTCATATGGATGCAGGTATGACAAGAACTAGTTTAGAAGAATTAGGTATAGAAGATTTAGATATTATCTTTTTAGAAAATATTGGAAATCTGATTTGTCCAGCTGAATATGATACAGGTGCTAGTAAAAAAGTGATGATATTATCAATTCCTGAAGGGGATGATAAACCTTTGAAATATCCATTAATGTTTCAAGAAAGTGATGCTTTAGTGATTACAAAAATAGACACATTAGAATATTTTGATTTCGATATGGATAAATGCATAGAAAGAGTCAAATATTTAAATCCAAATATTGCAATATTTAAAACTTCCGCAAAAAGTGGAGAAGGTATGCAAGAGTGGGAAGATTGGATAAGAAAAGAAGTAAAGGAATGGAAGAATCATGCATGAGCTTAGTATTGTAACACATGTGGCAAAAACACTTGATGAATTAGCGAAGGAAAATAATCTTACTAAAATTGGTTCTGTCACACTTGAAATAGGGGAAGTTTCTGGCATTATCACTGATTACTTTGTGGATTGTTGGAATTATTTCAAAAGAAATAATCCTCTGCTTGTGGATGCGGAATTGAAACTAGAAGAGATTCAAGCGATTACTTTTTGTGAAGACTGTAAACAAGAATATGAAACAGTAAAATATGGAAGAATATGTCCCTATTGTAAAAGTGAACATACATATCTTCTGATAGGTAATGAATGTATGATTAAAGAAATTGAAGCAGAATAAAAGAACGATGTCACATTATCCCATTTTAATCAACTGATAAATCATGAGAATGCTCTAAATTGTACGCAGTGTGCTAGAGATGTGGTGTCCTTTTGTAGATACAATCTCACCTTTAGCAATTCGAAGTAATCAAAGTTTGTAAGAGAATTATCCAAACTCATAGGTATGTCATTAAATAAACACCTATGGGTTTGGGCCTCTATGATTATTCAACAAAGCTTATTAGCTTTCAAATTCATTTATAATTTTAATACCAGAAGAAGTGCCGATTCTTTCGGCTCCTGCATCAACCATGGCTAAGAATGTTTTTAAATCCCTAATACCACCTGCAGCCTTCACTTTGACATCATCGCCAACAATTGATTTCATGAGTTTTACATCTTCAACTGTAGCTCCTCCAGTACCAAAGCCTGTACTGGTTTTAATAAAATCAGGTTTAACCTTTTTTGCAATCTCACTAAGCTTTTTAATTTCCTCTTTAGTTAGATAACAGTTTTCAAATATGACTTTGCAAATTACACTATGTGCATGACAAAGTTCCTTGATTTCTGTCATTTCTTTTTCGATATAATTAAAATTCTTTTCTTTTACTTCAGTTAGGTTTACAACATAATCAATTTCATCTGCCCCATTTTCAATGGCATTGGCAGTCTCTTTTAATTTAACCTCTAATGTAGTTTGTCCAAGAGGGAAAGAGATAGCTGCACCAACATGGACATTTGTGCCTTTAAGATACTCTTTACAAATAGCTGTTTGAACAGAATTTATTGCGACCATTTTAAAGTTGTTTTCAATAGCTTCTTTACACAGTTTTTGCATATCTTCATGACTTGCGTAGGCATGAAGATTGGTGTGATCAATCATCTGAGCGATTTCATTTTTATTCATTTTTATCTCCTGTTTTTTTATAGTAAAAAAGCAATTACAAAGTATGTACAAACGTATATTGTTATAATATAATAACAAAGGACTAAAGTCAAACAAGGAGATATAATATATGTCGATAAAAATTAATAAGTTTTCGCCTATACCCTTATATTTGCAGTTAAAAGATAGTATTATAGAAAACATTAAAAACGGAAAATATCAACCAGGGGACAAGATTCCTACAGAGGAAGAAATATGTAATACTTGTGGCATAAGTAGAAGTGTTATTAAACAGGCATTATCTGAGCTAGTATCAGAAGGATATTTAACGCGCTATAAGAGTAAAGGCACATTTGTAAAAAGCAATAAGAATACAGGTTTCTTTAAGGAAATAGTAAGTTTCAATGAAGAAATGATAAGAAAAGGTTATGTGCCAAGAACCGAAATCCTAAAAAATGAAATCATCGACTGTCCTACAGATATAGCGGAGAAATTAAACATTAAACAAGGAGAAAAGGTTATAAATATTGAAAGATTACGCTATAGAAACAACGAAATAGTATATTATGTATCTTCTTATCATGTGGCTGAATACTTAAAAGGGCTGGAAAACGAAGATCTGACAGATAAATCTCTATATAAAACAATGGAAGAAAAGTTTGGTATTCAGATTTGTCGAACAAGCAAGAGTTTTTATCCAATGCTATGTAATCAGAAATATGCTAATCTATTAAAGATAAAACCTGGATCACCAGTTCAGTATGTAGAAAGCTGGGAATATGACCAATATGATAGATTGTTAAATTACGACATATCTATTTATATTGGAGATCGTAGTATTTTCACTGTTGAAATTGAAAGAAATCAAGGTAAAACTAGATAACAACCAAAGACTATAAGCTTATCAATAGAATAAGACATAGTCTTTTTATTTTGTTTCACTACTTCAACATAAAATTATTGTTGATTTATGAAAAAGTATATTGTAATATTATATTGTAATTACAAAGATATATACGTATGATTAGCTAGCTATAAGTAGGAGGTGTTTGTTTTGTTAGAAGTTAAGGTTAAAGATTCATATATGTGGGATGAAGTACATCTTGAACATATTCAAATTGAAGAGTCAATCAAAAATAATAAAGAAGTTTTATCTAAGATAGCCAAGGAAGTCAAATCTAAGAAGATTAAACATGCTATTTTTGTTGGAAGAGGATCAAGTGAACACGCTTTACAAGTCGCTAAGTATTTCTATGAAATAGAATGTGGAATTTTTGCAGAAATATTTAGCCCATCAGTAATAACTCGTTATAATGCTATCCTAGACTTCAGCGATAAATTGGTAATTGGTATTTCTCAATGTGGCGAAGCCAAAGATGTATGGTCTGTATTGGAAACAGCCAAGGCTCAAGGAGCTACGGTTGTAAGTATGACTAATAATGATAATTGCTTAATGAGTCAGATTGATGATTATTATGTTAATCTTCTTGTCGGTAAAGAAAATTCATATACTGCTGGTAAATCATATTTATCACAGGCTGCACTGACTATTTATCTTGGTGCATTAATTAAGGGTGATCCAAACATGATTGAAAATCTGGAAAACTGTGGAAAACTGATTGAAAAATCTTATGAGGCTGAAAAGGGAATCAGAGAAGCAATGCCTTTATTTAGAAACGTTGAAAATATCATGATTTTGGGTAGAGGTTATTCTTATGCAGTTGCCTTAGAAGCAGAACTTAAGATTCAGGAAGCAAGTTATACAAGTGGCAGAGCATATGCAAGTTCAGACTATCAACATGGACCAATAGCAACAACACCGAGATTTACACCTTTTATTGTCTTCTTGACTGACGATAAGACAGATGACACTACTGTTCAGTTACTGGAGAAATTGCAAAAAGATTTCAATATTTCATCATTAATCGTTACAAACAAAGAAAAGTACTTGGGTTTAGGAGATTATTCTATATTAATGCCGACTGAAGGTGAAGGATATATGTCATTATTTACAAATGCTCTATTCTCTCAAATGTTTGCCTGCATCTTATCATTCGCTAGAGGATATCATCCTGATAAACCTACAGGACTGTCAAAAGTAACGGTTACATTTTAATTAAGGAGGGTTTATGGAAATTACATTATTTCAGGGTTTAATGCTATCATTATTAGCATTTGTCGCAGCTTGGGATAAACGTTGGGAATCATTCTTCCTATTTAGACCAATTATGGTTGGGACATTGGCAGGGTTAATTCTTGGCGATGTTACAACTGGTTTAAAAGCTGGCGCAATTGTTGAATTATCTTATTTAGGTTTATTAACTATTGGTGGTACAGTTCCACCTGATCCACTAATGGCTGGTATGATGACTGTTGTTATAGCAATCAGATCAGGCGTATCTGCTGAAACAGCTTTAGGTTTATCATTACCATTTGCTTTATTAATGCAGTGGTTTGTAATTGCTGAACAGTCTTTAGCTTCAGTTAATAATAAGTATTTGGAAAATGCTTTAAAGGAAAGAAAGCTTAAGAAGTTTATTAGATTAGTATTTTTACCTGACACGTTTATGACATTAGGTTATGCACTTATAACTTTCTTATCTGTATATGTAATGCAGGATGCTATCACATCATTTGTTAGCGCATTCCCAGAATGGTTAAGTAATGGTTTCTCAATTGCCGGCGGTATCTTACCAGCAGTTGGTTTAGGTTTACTATTAACAGTTATGGTCAACAAAGACAACTGGCCATTCCTTATCATTGGTTTCTTCGCAATGACAACATTAAACGTTGGCAACGTATTACCAATTGCTCTAATTGCTACTGCAGTTGCATATTTAATCTTCTTAAGAGATAAGAAACAGGATGAAATTAAAGATTTAGTTGAAAATAATGGTGGAGGAGAAAGTGATGGTATCTAGAAATAAGCTTGATAAGAAAACCTTAGATAAAACTGGTATTCTATCTATTTTGTATCAGACAGGATTTAGTTTTGAACGTATGCAGGCACCTTCATTTGCTCTTTCATTAGTACCTGGTTTAAAGAAGATTTATGGCGATAATGAAGAAGAAGTGTGTGATGCACTGTTAAATAATATGGACTTCATCAATACTGAACAACATGTAGGATCACTACTTGTTGGATTAGTATTATCAATGGAAGAAGCCGGAGAAGACAGAACGTTAATCAAAAGTATTAAAACTGGTTTATTCGGCCCTTTAGCAGGATTTGGTGATGCGGTAGTTTGGTTTACATGTCTACCTATCACAGCTGCAATTGCTGCATCTTTAGCTCAGGAAGGCTCTATCTTAGGACCTGTATTCTTCTTTGCCTTCTGGACTCTACTATCTTTTGCTAGAATTTGGATCGTTAGACTTGGATATAATTTAGGTGCTAATGCAGTATCTTCTATCTCTAAAAATGCTAAGTATATCACTAAAGCTGCAGGTATCTTAGGTGTTACTGTTTTAGGTGCAATGATTCCAAACTATGTATCGGTAGCATTCTCTGAAGATTTAGTGTTATTCGGTACAGTTGGTGTTCAGTCAATCTTTGATTCTATATTACCTAACTTATTACCAGTTGCTATGGTAGCAATGACTTATTCATTATTTAAGAAGAAGGTTAATATCGTCGTAATTATATTATTGATTATTGCATTAAGTATCTTGCTAACTTTCTTGGGGTGGATGTAATGGGCGACTTAAATATTGTTTTTACACGTGTTGATAATCGACTAGTTCATGGTCAGGTTGCCAATGTGTGGCTCGGAAGTATCAATGCGAATTTGGTAGTAGTAGTTGATGATGATACAGCAAAAGACCCAATGCTGAAATCTATCATGAAGATGACTACAGATGCAAGAGGTGTTGGTATTAGATTCTTCTCTGTAGAAAAGGCTATAGATACATTACCTAAAGCATCTGCTTCACAGAAAATTTTCCTGGTTGCAAAAACACCAAAAGTAATTAGAACATTAGTTGAAAATGGTATTATTATTCCACAATGCAACATTGGGAATATGCATTTTGAAGAAGGAAAGAGAGTATATAAAGAATCACATGTATATGTGAACGATGATGACCTTGATGATATTCAATATTTAAAAGATCATGGTGTCGATATTTATATTCAAATGTTACCTACAGTAAGCAAGATAGAATTATAAGAAAATAGGCATCATTCTTAAAGATTGATGCCTTTATAAAACAAGAAAGGATTAATTATGTTTAGAATAGTATTTTTCGATATAGATAATACACTAATGTCACATACAGATTATCAGATTTCAGATAAGACGATAGATTCACTAAATGAACTAAAAAGTGAAAACATCAAAATAGTTGCATGCACAGGTAGAAACGAACAAGAATTAAATGGCTTAGGAATAATAGGTAAAATCGATTTTGATGCCTATATTTTTATGGCAGGGCAGCTAGTATCAGTCAATAACAATATAATTTTCAAAAATCCATTTGATAAATTACTAATTGAAGAGATTCTAACATTAGATAATCAGTACAAACTTGAATGTCTATTCTATACAGAAAATCAATTATATAGTGACTCTGAAATTGCAATGGAAAAATACTATGAAGATAATGGCCATTTCATAGAGTTTAACAGAAATGTTGAAGAAATTAAAAATAAAGACTGTTATGAAATGTCAGTATTTTGTGGAGAAACTAAAGCTAAATGCATCAACAAGAAATATTTTAAGATGATAGATTATCTAGGTAATTGTTATGACATATTCCCTTCAAATGGTGGTAAGGGTAAAGGTGTAAAACTTGTTTTAGAATACTTCGGAATAGATAAAACAGAAGCGTTGTGTTTTGGAGATTCTATGAATGATTTTGACATGTTTGAAGAAGTTGGATTCAGTGTTGCAATGGGGAATGCTAGTGAACAACTAAAAAATAAATCAGATTATGTTACAACACATGTTGATGATAATGGAATATATAATGCGCTTATTGATTTAGGAATAATAAAGAGATAATGAGGTTTATATGGATAATATATTATTTTGTCCCAGTATGATGTGTGCGGACTACGGGAAACTTGAACAGGAAATAAAACAGCTTGATGAAGCTGGAGTTGACATTTTTCATTGTGATATTATGGATGGAAGTTTTGTACCTAATATTACTATGGGCATTATGGATATCAAAACAATCAGAAAAAATACAAATAAACTGGTAGATTGTCATCTAATGATTGAAAATCCAGCCAATAAAGTTGACTGGTTTATTGATGCTGGTGCTGATATAATTTACATCCATCCAGAATCGGAAAGATATGTAGTGAAGACATTAGCGCACATAAAAGAAAGAAACAAATATGCTGGATTAGCTATTAATCCTGATACAAGCATTGAATCTATTGAAGAAATGCTTAATCTATGTGACTATGTGATGATAATGACAGTTAATCCAGGTTTCGCCGGACAGAAGTTCATTGAATTTACTAAGAAGAAAATCAGTAAATTAATTCATATGAAAGAAGAATACGGCTATAAAATCATTATTGATGGGGCTTGCTCACCATCAGTAATAAAAGAATTATCTTGTATGGGCTGTGATGGATTTGTTTTAGGGACAAGCGCACTTTTCAACAAAGATAAACCATACAGACAGATAATCCTTGAATTGAGGAATTTATAACGTACTAGCCATGGCAAGAGTTATATTTTCTAACGGGTTTGTCAAGAAAACTGTGTAAGTTTTCTATGGAAAACTAAAGAAAGCAGTAATTCTGAAAACTGGGCTATGAGGGTACCCTCATAGCCCAGTTTTGC
>CACXEN010000230.1 GCA_902766675.1 uncultured Erysipelotrichaceae bacterium | reverse complement strand
TAAGCTCAATTTCTACCCACTCTCTTCTATGCTTTACCCAATTTTTAAGTATATCAATTACACCCATAGCCTGAGGGGTATTTTCATATACAAGATTAAAATTACAATTAAAGTTATCCTGAAGAGGGGTAAGAGCAAGAAGCTTCTTCTTAAGTTCTTCTACATCTGTTCCGCGCTTATAATCTACGGCCACCTTAAAACCATTTTTATCAATTTCATCACGAACATCAGTGATTTCGGGTAACCTGTTTTCCTTGTAAGCCTTAATAATAGAGTCGACAACATTTTCTGCAGTTGTTGTATATGGAATTTCTACAATTTCTAAAATTCTATTTTTTACATCATCATTAAATACAGCACGAATTGTAATTGCACCTTGACCAGTTTCATAAATAGCTTTTAATTGTTCCTTATCAATAAGAATTTCCCCACCTGTAGTAAAGTCTGCCGTAGGCATTGCTTTTATAATATGTGGAAGAAGTTTCTTATTGTCTAGATCATAATTTTTAATTGTTTCAATAGATGCATCACACACTTCATTAAGATTAAATGAAGGAAAATTACACGCAAAACCTACTGCAATTCCCATATTTGGATTGGCAAGAATATTTGGAAATGGCATGGAAAGATGTTTAGGCTCTTTCATGGTACCATCAAAATTATCCACCATATTATCAGGATTCTTTTTTAGATTATCTAAAAATTCATGACAAATCGGTTCAAGCTGCATTTCAGTATATCTTGATGCTGCTGGTTCCATAGAAGAAGAATATACTTTTCCAAATGATCCCTTTCCGAGAACAAATGGTGTCAACAAAACCTCTGCTTGTCTTGTTAATCTAACACCTGTTCCATAGGAATCCGCATGTGGATTTATTTTCATTACCTGACCACTTATATTGGCAGATTTTGCCCTTTGATTAAACAGATGCATATTATTCATCGTGAAGAGGAATTTTCTCTGTGAGGGCTTAAAGCCGTCAACCAAATCCGGCAAGGCCCTAGAGGTAAGAACGCTCAAGGAATATTGCATCATGTTATCTGTAATAATATTTTTTACCTCTGTTGGTTTAATGTTATTCATTTATATATCCTTCCTAAACATCTATCAAACATTCAATTACTCTAAATCTAAATCTTCATACTCTTTACTATGTTCGGTAATAAAATCTTTTCTGACAGCTGAGTCATTTCCCATAAATAGTTCCAACATATCTTTTGCGGACTTAACATCATCAATTGCTACTCGAATTAAATGTCTTGTATCAGGATTCATGAAAGCTGAAAAATCTTCAGCGTCAATTTCACCTAGCCCTTTATTGCGCCCCACCTTACATTTTTTGCCTTCGGTCATTTTAATCATCTCTTTCTCGGTAAATGCAAAGTACTTCTTTTTATCACCTGAATACTCTATTTCAAATAAGGGTGTTTGTAAAAGGTAAATGTGTCCATTTTTAATTAGTTCTGGTGTTAATTTGTAAAACAGCGTTACTAACAAGCTTTCTATATGTTTACCGTCAACATCTGCATCGCAATTTTTTACAAATACCCCAGAATCTAACAAGAAGTTATGATACTCTGGAACTTCCATACAATAAACTGGTTGATTATCCACATCTAGATATTCTATATCCACAATAGTGTGATTATAAAGTTTACCATATTCTAAGGCGTCATCATAACTATTAAACCATTTTGGAATATTATCGTAAGTTACAGTTCTTTTACCTTTATATGAGTTGTAATTATCCTTTGTAAATTCTTTATTATTTATCAAAAGGGAGTGAATAACATTTCCAATTTGTTTCTTCTGTTTTTGATTATTGTCATAATCAGTAAATTCATATGCTGGTTTATAGTCGGATAAATCAAAATTGCAACCTATTGCCTCAATATAGGCATCATCATATGAATTAAAATATTGACTTATATTCTTATATGAAATTGCACCTACAAGTTTATATAAATTATAATTATACTCGTCAAAAGATAGATTATTGACCTGTAAAAATTTAATGCTTTTAAGCATCTTAGTCTTATTAACACTGTCTATATGCTTTTTGCTACTATTAACCCTTTTTACTACTTCATTATGCTTTTCACTAAAATTATATCCAGTATCATTAAAGGTTTTATTATTTTTATATACACCCTCTTCCCAGTATTTTTTAATTACTTCAGAATGTACACCAGACTCGTTATACCCATTATTACCAAAGTAAGTATGTTGATAGTAACCCTGTTCATGAAGCTCTTTAACTTTTCTTCTATGTTCATCGCTCCTATTATATTTAGTAATAGAAACACCACTTTCACCATGAAATTGAAAATGTTCTTTTGTGGTTAACCAAGCTAGGTTATCTGGATTATTATTCAATTTATTTTCATCTTTGTGATGTGTTTGAATACCATTTTGATTTGGTAAATGTTCTTCTATAGCTAATCTTTTAATGGCTTCCTTTTTTTGCTCTTTATTTATATGATTATTTACTAATCTATAAGTTAATTCCCATTTATTTATATTTTCATTATAATACTCTTCATAACCGCTCTCATTTATTCGTGTGTGAAGAGGCATTAAACTATCCCCAATAGATAATTTATCTGCACGGATATAATTACCATTTACAGACATTAATAGATGGTCTTCTGTGCATTTAATAATTTCGCCATTATCTAAAGTTATTTTTATTATTCTATCTGTAATACCTGTTTGTTTTATGTTTTTAGCCAGCGCGGGCACCATATTTCCTTTGTTATCCATTGAATAAACCCAAAGGTTATTAACATTATCTTTAACAAGCTCCTCAAAAGAATAAGAATTACCGTCTAAAGACTTAACTTTAGTATCCCCAGTAAAACAAGCAATAATTACTTTGTTAAAACGAAGATTGTTATAATCAAAATTTCCCAGTTTGTTGTTTTTACCCTGTTTCATTTCAACACCGGTGCCGACAAGTTTCATAATATCCATAACTAATTCATTTTTAAATAT
>CACXEN010000229.1 GCA_902766675.1 uncultured Erysipelotrichaceae bacterium | reverse complement strand
TCAAGCACTTCTTTAATTGGTTGTGTCATTAATGTATTTTTAATATCAATACCACCAACTTCATAATTAGGTTTATAGAAATCTACAGGATATTCATTTACTGTATAAATAACTTCTTCACCTTTCATATATTTTGGAAGATAAGAGAAACTATATTCCCATAAGTCGCCTTCTCCATATACTTTTGCACTTCTATATGGCTCTCCATTAGCTAATAACTCAACAACAATGTATCTTGGTCTTAATCCAGCCTTATCACTTTCATCATCCCAATATTTTGTTCCTTTTAAATCAATAGTTGTCGGATCATCAACAAGATAATTAATAACCTTATTTGATTTATGATTGTAATAATCATTAATTTCAATATAATCATTTTCAATCTTTTTATTAGCAAATGTTTTATCGAATTTAACTTTAACTTGAACTACACCACTAGATGCAGAATCAACATCCAATTCCCAAGTGATTGAATGTGAATTTTCATCATACACACCACCATCACTAGCTTCTACAAATACAATTGCAGGATCTAATTCATCAACAATAGTTATATGTCCTTTAGATGATTTAGGATTATCCCAATGAATATCATATGTAATTTCTCTATCATCTTGTGCCACTAACCATTCCCAATTAGCATCATCACCTCGTTCATCATGAACTTGTTTTAATGGCTCATTTGGAATCCAGTTTTCTACTGTATTAGTTTTTAAGATAACTCGATCAACCGATACATCTGCTTGGTTTGGAATATATGTAGAAAATTCAAGTGTTTTAACAACAAATGATACTTCCCATGTTTCATCTGCATTTAATTCTTTAGTCCATGTGATCTTTCCTTCTTCATCAACTTGACCACCTTCACTCACTGATACTAATTCAGTAAATTCAGGAACTACATCTTCAACTGTAAATTCCTTACTGTCATTAGAAGGATTATGTGTTGAAATCACATATGTTAGATGTTGTTCTTTTGAAACATTTAATCCATCAATATCATTACCTTCTTCATTTAATACGCTTTTAATTGGATCAGGTAATACAGGTATTTCTCTTTCTTCTGAAACAAAGAGAGATTTATCTACTAATTGTTTAGCTGTATTTTCTAATACTGTATCTTTTGCAGAATCATCAATCTTAACCTTTACAGTTAATGCCTTTGTAGTATTCGCAGGAATAGATACATTCCATGCAACGAGTCTAGTATTTTGATCATACACACCACCATTATCGGCACTTACAAATGTCAAACCATCATCTAATACATCTTCAACTGTAAATGTTTTTGTATATTTAGAAGTGTTTTCCACAGTAATCTTATAATCTAATGTTTGACCAGCAATACGCATTTCTCTATCTACATTATTGCCTTCTTCATCATAAACTTGTTTATCAGGTTGTTTTGGTGTCCAGTTTTCTACAATATTAGTATCTTTGCTAATATCATCTACCGATACATTAGCCTTATTTGTAATTTCTACTCCATCACCATTCGCAGTAGCATTATAAGTTAGATTTACTTCTTGATTTGTATTCATATCTAATGTCCATGTAATCTTACCATTCTCGTAGACACCATTATGACTAATATTAGAAACATTCACTAAATCAGTATCAATTGTATCTGTTACAACAAATGTTTTATTTTCATCACTAGGATTCTTTGTTGTAATTGTATATGTTAATGTTTCACCATTATTTACAAATAATTTATCTACATTTTCTCCATTTAATGAAACAGATTTTTTAGGATTAGGCATTACAGGATTCTTGACCTCATTTGTAATTTCAGTAGATTCATCAACTATTACAGTAGCTTTATTTTTTAAGATTGTTCCACCAGCACTTTCAAGAATTTTAACCGTAACGGTAACAGTCTTTTCTTTACCAGCACCAACTTTAACATTCCATGTAATTGTTCCATTGTTATTTGTTCCACCGTTATCGGCACTTACAAATTTAACTCCATCAGGAAGTTTATCAGTAATATTGAAAGTCTTTTCTAAAGTAGTT
>CACXEN010000228.1 GCA_902766675.1 uncultured Erysipelotrichaceae bacterium | reverse complement strand
CGGCACCGTACGCAGGAAGCCTGGTGTTCAGGCCGGAACAAAACGTGGCAAGTATAACAAGGACGGGAGTCTACGCCAGAAGCCAGGTCCTAAGCCGGGGAGCCGGCGGAAGACCTCCGCTTAGGGAGCAAAGTTAGTCCCAAAATCCGGGAAGTTATCGTTTAAAAGGAGTATAGGTTATGAAACTTAATGACATTGAAGCTGTAATAAGAAAATCTGACTATACACTCAAAGAAAAAGAAATAAAAGAGAAAACTGAAAAAATACAGCAGCAGATTAGTAGTGGTGTTGATTTTAGTAAATTTACGGTATCTACCCTTACACAAGGAAAGAAGAAAAGAAAAATATATCAATATAGTGATGATTCAATTGAAAAGTTTATGTGCTCATATCTAAGTAGAGAGCTTGCTATATATTTCAAAGTAAAATATGCAAATAGAAATAAAATGCTAATAGAACTATTTGATAAACTAAAAGTAATCAATGATCTTAATGACTTTGTGATTGTCAGATGTGATTTCAAATCTTTCTTTGACTCGGTGCCTACAAATTTTATTTTTCAAAATTATATTGAATCTTCAAATATAAACCGAGAAAATAAAAAATATATTGAAGATTTCAGTAATACTCTTGATTATTGCCGTGCTGGAATATCTTTGTGCAATATATTGACTGAATTGCCATGCCGTGAATTTGACAAAAAGCTTACAGCAATAATGAAAAACTTTGGTATTATTTTCTATGGCAGATATGTTGATGATTTTCTAATTATTACTAATAAATATATTTCTGAAGATAAAGTTAAAGAAGTGATCAATGGAGTAATTAAGGAGGCTTTTAAAGATTGTGAGAAAGTTATGCTTAATGACACAAAATTTGTGTATATTTCAAGAAGAAATTTATCGCTTGAACAACAATCTGTTAAATATTTCGATTTTCTCGGGTATAAAATTTCTATAAGTAATGACAATAGTGAGAAGAAAAGAAAAATAGATATTAAATATGGTATAACAACAGATAAGATGGATAAATACAAGAGACAATTTAATAAATTGATCAAAGAATATCAGAAGAATGGAAATCTTGAACTATTAAGACAACGAACAAAGTTTTATGCATGTAGAATTGTTACACATTTAAATAGCAGTAACAGTAAACCCATATGGATAGCAAGAGGAATTGTTTCTAATTATTCTGAACTTACAAATTATATTAATTATCTGGATCTTGATACAGAAAGTTTTTTTAAAAAATGCATAAATGATATTTATAAAAGAAATAATGTTAAAGCATATTTTATCCAAAATAATACTGATTATAACGCCTATAATCTTTACGCTAACTTTGCGAACAAGCGAAGCATAATATTTGATCCGAAAATAGGGGTAAAAGAAAAAACATTGAGAAACTGGATTTATAAAATTGATGGAGAGGAATATAAGCCTGCAAGTTACAGAGAGGTAATGTTTCACTATCTTAATGAAATGAAAATTGGCAAGCAATGATGAACATCACTTGCCAAAAGCAAACCAGATGCAAAAGCTGTTTGGACTTTTGTTAATCCGATATGCGCTGTTGTGTGTTTCGGTATATCTTATGAAACAGATCTACTGAAACGATAAAATTATTGAATATAAAATTGCATATGTCAATACAAAATAAAGAATTAAATATAAAAAGAAATTCACTTGATTATATTATTACAGATATTCTGCCTGTTGAACTTTCAGATCGTTTCACCTATATCTATTTTTATGATTTTCTTAATTCAAAGAGTAAAATATTAAATAAAGAGATTGAATCAATTAAATCGGCAAAGAACGAAAATAAAGAGCTATTTAGAAATTCAAAATGGTCCAGCATGCCTTTGAAATATACAATCAGTAAAGATGGAACAAGTGAGAGAGAAATGAGTCTTTTGCAGCCAATAGCAGCCTTGATTTTATATGTTTTCATAACGCTGTACCAAAAAGAAATGCTGACATTACTTAATAAGAATGCCGTATTCTCAATAAGATATCAAAAAAAGAACAATAATCTATACTATAAAAAAAGGAATAAAACTACAGTTGAGTATTTCTCAAAAAAGTTTAATGAAAATGGATTAGAAATGAATGATGTTGAATCCATTGAAAAGTCAGGAATGTATTTTAGTGTTGGACCTTACAGTTCTCTTACATCTTTCTATAAATCAGATAAATGGTTTTTGATGGCTAGTAAGTATAAATTCTTTATTCACACAGATTATAAAGATTGTTTTGGAAGTATTTATACACATGATTACGATTGGATTCTTGGAAAAGATGTAAATGACACAAAGAAATTCTCTAACAGTTCAATATATAGAACAATTGATAGGATTTTGATGGAAATTAACAATAAGACTTCAAATGGTATAGTCGTTGGTCCGGAAGCATCAAGAATGTTTGCCGAACTATTGCTGCAATACATCGATATGGAAGTTTACAATAATCTTCTGAACCATAAGATTCTGAGAGATACAAACTATAATATTTATAGATATGTTGATGACCTGTATATCTTTGCTGATAGTGATATTACAGCACATTTGATTTATAAAACTTATGCTGATGTAGCTAGGAAATATTTGCTGAATTTAAATGACAAAAAGTATTATGAACATATGATTCCATTTGAATTTAATGATTGGATAAATGAAACATATGTGTTAACAAATAGAATCTGTGGCTCAATATTCAAGTCTAGAAGTGAATATGAGTCAGAAGAAAAGGAAGAAAATAAATATATTCTTAAATCGAATACATTATCTCGCAGTAAATCGAATTATAAGAGGCAGATTAACTCGTTAATCTGTAAATACTATGAAAACAGAAATAGAATATCTTCATATATTCTTTCTTCAATGATTAATCATGTAAGTAATTCAAAAAAACGAGTAAGTATATTTAAGAAACCAATAAAAGAGAAAAATGTTTTTTCTTTTATTGAATTTGTTCTTTATATATATTCGATTTTTCCAAACTATAATAATACCCAAAAACTATTGATGATTATAAGTTATGTGAACGACGAGCTTGATATTGTTTCCAATGGAAAACTTCAGGGACTTTTCAATAGATATTCGTTTGTTTTTGATAAGGCGAATATTAATGACATAGTGAATTTAATACTTTTCTGCAAGCAGGCAAATATAGAGATTCCATATATGCAAGAAAAATCATTAGAAAAAATTTTAAATGAAAAAGATGATCCGATACTTTGGGCTAGTTATTTACTTTATGCAGAATATGATTCTAATTACTTTTCTCGTATTAAAATAATTGTGAATGATAAGTTAAATGAGAATATTCGTTCTATTCTGATTCCAGGGTCAGCTTACATGTATAGAGAATTCTGGTGGGTTTTAATTTTCAATAAAGCGAAATATACAAGTAAAAGGGGAGTTAATCATCAATATATAAGTGATAATAATCAAAATCTGATTAACAATTTGCTTGATGAAATGAAAACATCAGATGGATCAAATAGTAGTAAAATTCCAGATTTGATAATTGAATTTATGCAGACCAAAAATCATGAAAATGATACTTCATTTGATAAGAATATATTCTTTAATTGGAATATGGATGATGATGATTATTTAAGCCGTCTCACATTTAAGACAAAAGAAAGAACATATTTTATGAATGGAAACTCTCGTGAAGTATTCTTTGACTATTAATCTGTTGCGGCCATCCTAAATAGAGTTTTGATGACAGAACCTATTGTCGCTTCAGCATCTGATCTGGAGCATATTCTCTTTAGTCAATGTAACGAAAACTGTGATAGGAAAAGTCAATTAGGGGAAAATAAGAGCTATGAATCTGATCCACTTTATAGATGCAGTCAATGAAAAGCTTGATACTATGTCAGGACAGGATAAGTCTGACTTTATATTGAATTATGCTGAAACATTACCGGAAAGCAAGAGAGAGGAGTTTCATCCTTCCCTTTCATTTCGTGAAATGAAAGGGAAGGATGAAATCAGTCAGATGAAGGATAATGTCCTTCATGCTCTTGACGAGATTCATAACGGTAAGCTGGCATTGGATTCTGAATGGGATGAGTATGATTATGACGATGATACGGATGGTATGTCCTTACTGGATCCGGATGGTATAGGAGGCATACTGCATCAAGCTGCTGTGTGTCTGCATATGCACAATGACAGAATGCTGTATCAGGATGCGTATGAGATTGCATATGCCTTATCCAAGCTGGAGATACCGGTGAAGGGAGTTTATACTGAGGAATTTGAGAGTG
>CACXEN010000227.1 GCA_902766675.1 uncultured Erysipelotrichaceae bacterium | reverse complement strand
TTTCTATACACCCACGAAATATACATCCTATAAGTATAGATGCAAACATCCTACTAATATAGAATATAATAAAGAATATAATATAAAAGTATATCATTGATTCTTTATTGATCATTGAATCTTATTAATATCATTTCATTTGTATAAAGCATGAAATTAAACATATAAAAAAGTTGGATTTTTTTCCAACTTTTTCTAATCACAATATTAATAATATTGTAATCAATTATTTTTTTCCAATATATAGCATATGTGTACTGTATCCTTGAACTTCTTTTCTTTCACAAGAACTAAAATGATAATTCTTCCAAATTTCAAATTCCTCATCTGATAAATTATCAATAATATTTCTAAAATGTGGTGCTACTCCTGAAGTTGAAATATTTGTGATTTTTTCTATTTCATTTGAATACATAATTTTTTCTATTTCATCAATATAGAATGCTCTCATTATTTCACTTGGTTCTGAAATCATTTTAAAGTTTTCATCAAATTGTTTATTATCATATCCAGATTTTAAATGACCTTTTAATAATGCCCAACTTATCATTACTGAATCATTAGGTAAATAGGCAAACATCATAACACCATCGTTCTTACATACTCGTTTTGATTCACTAATGCATTTATTTACTTCTTCCTCAGTATATAAATGATATAAAGGTCCTAAAACTAATACAATATCAAATATATTATCTTCGTATCTTGATAAGTCAATTGCATCTCCTTGCTCAGCAACTATATCCATTTCATCTGTTATTTTACTTTTTAATATATCTAAATTATGTTGTACATATTCAATAGAATTAACCTTATATCCTTTACTAGCATAGTATAAAGAATATTTACCAGTTCCAGCACCAACTTCAAGAATTCTACATCCAGGTTTTAGATATTTTTGAACATATCTATCTGTTGTTAAAAATTCTAATTGTCTATGCTTTGGATCTAATCTTGTGTCTTCATCACAAGCTTCATTATAGAATTTATTTAATATTTCATTTCTATTATTCATTTTAAATACCTCTCATTATTTATTTTGTTTTTGTTTGATTTAAATATCCTTCTTTTGTTGATATATGTCTATATATTATATCTCTATAATTATTACATTCTTCGTTAGTTAATGTTCTTTCTAAACTTCTTAAAACGATTCTAACTAAAATGTTTTTTTCGTGTTTCTCAATTCCTAATCTTTCTTTAGCTTTATCAGGTAAATCTTCATATTGTGTTTCAGATAATATTTTAACTTCTTCTATAATATGAGTATCTACACCTGATTCTTTAACCATATCACCTAAAAGTTCAACATCTAAGTTTTTATCAACTACTACAGATATATCTCTTACAACCGGAGGCATACTAGAAACTTCATTATATGGCTCTAAATCATTCATTTGGCATAATACTTTTTCATTTGTAGATCTAAGTAATCTTATGTCTTTAATACCTTTTCTAACCATTAATATTCTTTCTAAACCTAATCCTAATGCTAAACCATATTTTCCTTTACAACCATTTTCTTCTAATATTTTAGGATTTGTTAAACCACATTCTAATATTTCAAGTGGCTTACCATCAACCATTATATCTATTTCTCTACCATCAAGAGTATATGGATGTATTTTAGGAATAATTATATATTCAGAATTTTCTTTTCCAGTAACAGCTTTAACAATAATATTTATCATATCTTGCATATCTTGTTCACTAACTGGATTTTCTGATGTATACCATAAGTCCATTTGATGGTGAACTCCACTATGTATTCTATCAATTTGATCTCGTCTATATACTAATCCTACACAAGCAAGTAAACGATTTGGTTTAATCTCATCTTTTATTGATTGCAAACCTCTAGGAACCATAACTGAAGCCATAGTTCTTAAAACATGGTTATCATCAACATATCTTGTATATACCTCGCTTCTAAGTACACTTTCTTTATCTATTTTTAATTTATCATAGTTATCTTCAACTGTAACTATTGGATCTTCTCTATATATTGTAACTGGACAATTCCAGTATTCTCTTAATGCATCAATAACTTCATTCATTATTAATTGCATACAATGTTCGCCTTGAGTCTTATCAGATAAATCTCTAATCTCAAGGTCTTTTTTTAATTGTTCTTTTGTTAAATGTTTCATTTTTAAAACTCCCTTTCATTATTCAATTAGATTATTTGTTTACAGTGATTAATCTAAAAAAATCACTATCAAAATCACTATTAAAATCACTTTCCAAATTAATCACTTCCTTTCATCTGATTTTAAATAA
>CACXEN010000226.1 GCA_902766675.1 uncultured Erysipelotrichaceae bacterium | reverse complement strand
TAGATTTAATGATTTTTTCAAGAATTCACCAATGTCAGGGAAGATTGGAGAGCCTTCATCTTCTACTACTTCTTTTTCAGGTTCATGTTGTGAATATGTACCATCTTGAATATGATGGAACATTTCACTACCTTCCCATTCTTGTGATTCTAAAGCACGTATTGCAGTAAATGGATGGGTTGTGCCTGATAACATATAGAATTCTAATGTTTTATCCCATTTACTATCACTTACTAATTCACGATATTCTTTTGCTTGTTTTAAATATTCTTCTTTGTTTAAATGATTCGCAATGTTTTTATCGTAGCCTGATAGTCGCATACAAACTTCTATCATTTTCTCACTGCTTCCATCACATATCACTGCTGCTCTATCTGCAGAATATTCACTACAACGCATCCAGTAAAAGAATGCCATTTGTAATGGTAATGAAATTAAACCACCAAATGGTAAACGACTAATAGAAGTTGCTGCTCCACCAATTAATACACTACCAACTGTACGATATAAAACGTGATGACATGCGATATGTCCACATTCATGTGCAAGAATTGTTGGTATCAATTCTTCTGGCATTGTGTCTAATAGGCCTGATGTCAAAACAATTTGTGGATTCGTTTCCCCAGTTGTATACGCATTTGGTCGCACATCCATCATTAAATATAATTCAGGAATATCAATCCCTAACTTCTCACATATTGGTGGCAACATATCATAGTATTTTGATAGTTGATTTTCATTGATTCGAATAAATGAAGACATTGATCGTAGCTTTGCTTGTCTTTCGCTCCAGTCTTTCATAAATGATTTCATCAATGTCGCAAAACCTGGAATGTTTTTTAAAGCTTCCAGTGCTTTTTCGTCTGAAGGATGAAGATAATACTTTGAGTCTATAGCCATAGATCAAACCTCCTATGAAATTATTATAGCGCACACTATTCAAGAATTAAAAACACCGTCTATTAGAGACGGTGCTATTCCCATTCATTTAAATTTAATGGTTTATTTGTGATTCCAAATGCTTCTTGGACATTTGTAATCTTTTTATTAAATACTCTAGAAAAGAGAATTGGATCATTTAAGCGTACCATCGTAGATGGATATTCTTTCGATGGTGCTTCTGGAAATAATATGGATAAATCTTCTGCTTCAGATACTAATAAGTGAATAATTCTTCTTTCTTGTAAAGCTGCATTGCATAACTTCGTTAATGACATTGAATCTAAATATATAATTTCTTCTACTCTTAATTCATTTCCTTGTGGAATCATAACCGCATACCCACGTATTTGGTCTTTACTATCGTAGTAAGCAACTATTTTTCCACCCAATGCAATGACTTGTTTACGATATTGCACAAAGTATTCTAAATCTCTTGGATAGAATCCATTGAATCTTTTAATAAATGCAGAATAAACCTTCAATAAATCAATTGGTGATGGTTCATATGCACAACCAAAATTAGTAATTCTATTTACATCTTTTCTTTCTAAAGTATAATCTCTTCTTTTATAAATTGTTTTGAAGCCATATGGTTCATACAATTCTGGTGTTTCCGTTTGAATTAGTGTAATCAGTTCAGAGTGTTCACATGCATCTAAAACAGATTCCATTAATTGTTTCATATATCCGTTATTTTGCTCTTTTGGTACTGTCGCAACTCCCATTAACATAGATGTCGCAATGACTCTACCATTGAACATTAACTCATGTGGATTTCTTACTAATGTAGATACGATTTTTCCATCGACGATATTCACATAACAATTCTCTGGTTTATAAACATTCTTAAAAAAGAATTCTGTATATCGTGGATCTTCCTTAGGAAAACACATTCTCCAGATTTGTTTAATCTCGTTTGTTTGTTCAACCGTTGCCTTATCTATCATAATAATTACCTTTATATATCATACCATCTTGTGTTTTTTATGTCCGTTTATTTTTCTGTAGTTTCTCCACAAATTCATGGATTCGATTAAAACGATGCTTCATACCTGATTTAGATACTGTAGTGCCAGTTCTTTTTTCATATGTTAAAGCAAGTTCGTTTAAAGAAGATTCTGGGAATTCTTTTCTTAGCTCAGCAACTTCTTGAAGGCGCTTATCTAACTTTTCAAAGTATCCTTCTTTTTCTAAGAAGAGAATATCTTCTAATTGGTTGCTTGCGGCTTTTTGTGTTTTCATTTCATTCGCAACATCCATATTATTTAATCTTGTTATAGAATTCGTGAAGTCTCTTTCAATACGGATATTTTCAAAGTCTAACAATGCTTGATCAGCTTCAATGCATCGCAAAAAGTCCGCAATCTTCTCTGCTGATTTTACATATGTAATATATTTACTTCTTCTAGTAATTACTTTTGCGCCAATATTAAATCGATTTAATAAGTTGATTATGAAATTGGCATGTTCTTCTGAATTTAATGATAATTCCAAATGATAATTTGTCTTTTCTGGTGAATTCACTGAGCCACATGCCAAAAAAGCACCAGCTAGATATGCTCTAGCATTATTATCTGTTTGTACTATTTTTTGTAGGGGCTTATCCAATAATCCTCTAGAAGAATAGATGCCTAAATCTCTTAATATTTCTTGAGCATTTGTCATAATTCTCATTCCATAAATGCGATTCTTTTTTAGATTCATCTTTTTCTTCACAAACATTTCTATTTCAGGATGATATCTATCTTTTACCAATGTATATATTCTTCTTGTGACTGCCGCATTTTCAGAATTCACAACTAGTGACATACCTCGTGAGGACAATGAAAGAGAGGAACATAATTGAATTAGTGCAGATAATTCTGCCCTAGCATCATTTCCACTCATTATCTTTTGTGCAACTTCTTGTTTTACTTCTTGCGCAAATGACATTTACTCACTCAACAACTTTCTAACTGCTTTTTCTATTTTCATAGAATCATGACGAACAAGTCCATCATCAAACATCAATAGTTCTTCTTGATAAACAGTATATGCATGTTCTTTATCTTTTAATTCTACTACTGTGCTTCCTTCTTTTTTATACTTTTGGATAGATTCTAATGGAACTTTATCCTTTGCGATTAATACACCATCTAATTTACAACCATGTTTTAATAGTGCTTCCACATGATCTTCTACACAATATCCATCTGTTTCACCTGGCTGTGTCATTGCATTACAAACATAAATGCATTTCGCTTTTGTTTGAGATAGTGCTTGTTTAATCTCTGGAATAATAATATTTGGAAGAATACTGGTATATACTGATCCAATTCCATATAGAACAAGATCTGCTTCTAAAATTGCATTAATTGCACTTGGTGTAGCTTTTACATCAACATCATAAAAGACTTCATCAATTTGATTATTCTTTGTTGGAATATTCGCTTCCCCTTTTACAACTACACCATCTTTCATCCGCGCAAATAGCGTAATGACTTGCGTAGTTGCTGGAATGATTTTCCCTTTCACGTTTAAAACTTTCCCAATCGTTTGGATTGCTTCTAAAAATGATCCACTTGCTTGGGTCATGGCAGTTAATACTAAGTTACCTAGATTATGTCCGGCCACATCTTGTCCACTTCCACTTTTATCTTCAAAGCGATAATCCATCAAAGTAGACATAATGGTTTCACTTTCAGCTAAGGAAATCATGACATTTCTGATATCTCCCATTGCTGGGATATGAAATTGTCTTCTCAATCTACCTGTACTTCCACCATCATCCGCAACAGTGACAATTGCACAGATATCAATATTCTCAATTCTTTTTATTCCTCTACATATCGCTGCTTGGCCGTGTCCCCCACCTATCACAACGACTTTTTTATTCATTAATCCATTCCTTCTCTTCTCGGTGTTCCTTATAACAATGGTATTTTGTTTTGTAGTAATCATATAAATAATTTGCAATCGCTACAGAACGGTGTTGTCCACCTGTACATCCAATTGCGACAGTAAAGTGATTCTTACCTTCTTTTTCATATTCCGCAAACGCATAGTCTGTGAAATTAATAAACCTTTCTAAAAACTCTTGCGTCTCTGGTTTATCAATTACATAGTGATATACATTGTCATCATTTCCTGTGAATTTCTTTAAGTCCTCTTCCCAATATGGGTTTGGTAAAAAGCGTACATCAATCATCAAGTCGGCATCCATTGGTACACCAAATTTATATCCAAATGAAATGAATGATAATGTAAATGTAGGTGTATCAGATATCGCAAAATATGTTTCCATTTTTTTGCGGAATTCTTTTTCCGTTAAAGTAGATGTATCGATCGTAACAAATGTGCTGTTGATATTTCTTGCGAACATTTGTCTTTCTACTGCAATAGCTTCTTCTAAAGTATTAGCCGCATTACTTAATAGTAATGGATGTAATCTTCTTGTACTCTTATATCTAGATAATAAAACACTATCATTTGCGTCTAAGAATACTGTAATTACTTGCACATCCGCACCTTTTAAAGCTTGCACGAAATCTGGGAAGTCTTGTGCAGTTGTTGATAATGCAACATATTGGTATCGTGGCTCGATTGTTGTCGCAATCATATCAACCAAAAAACTTACTAATTGCACAGGATAATTATCAATTACTCGATATCCCATGTCTTCTAGAAATCTTGTTGCAGTACTTTTTCCAGCACCACTCATTCCACTGACTAATACAATCTTCTTATCTTTTGTCATATGCTATCTCCAGTACTATAAGTATATCATTAAAAAAGCAGCTTTCATGAGCTACTTCTTTTCGTATGACCAGTCATGGTCTTCTTGTACTATTTCTAACAAGTCGGCCATGTCAGTGATAATTTTGTTTGGTTCTGCTTTGATTAATGCATCTTTTTTCTTAATGTCTGACATATATGCAATTGCATATACACCTGCAGCTTTGGCCGCTTCAATATCCGATGCATTATCTCCTATATATATGCAAGAATCATGTCCCTTCTTTAAACGAACACCTGCATATATAATTCCATCTGGTTTAGGTTTTGGACTTCCATATAAGTCTCTTCCTAATATTGTTTGGAAACAATAAGATAAATCTAATTGTCGCATCCATGATTCACACGATGCTGTCATTCTACTAGACACAATACCTAATATATATCCAGATTTCCAAAGCGTATCTAACGTTGATTTCACATTTGGGAATAATGATACTTCATCACTCCAAGAAAATGATGATTGGTATTTACGATATTCTTCCACCAATTGATCTGGATCTTGTTCTGGAAATAATTTAGCCATAGCAACTTTTAATTCCGGACCAAATACTTCTTGTTGTACCTCTGGTGTAAATAAAGAAATATCACTATATTTTTTGAATAAGTAACTGAAACAATGAATGACCATTTCTTTACTATCCATAATTGTTCCATCTAAGTCGAATAGAATAATTGGCTTTTTTGGACGTTGTCTATGAATCATTACATATGCACCAATTGCTAATAGTTCTACCAATATGCATACAAGTAATACTTTATCTGCATATGTATCCCAATGGAATATCAGTGCTAATAATCTACTTAAGCCCATCCATAATACGGAAATAACAGCTAAATCTCCACGACGATCTCCATCATGATATGGACGAATCGCAAAGTGTAATAATCCAAATCCTATCAAATCAATTAATACTGTATACCATACAGTTGTAGTTCCAATTGCTCGACCAATTCTAGTAATCGCCGCAAACAATACTGTTGCAGGTAATACAACATCTAATGTACGTAAGAATGTCATATTTCTGCGATGTACATAGAAGCGAACCATTACGATAATTCCTAGCATGCATCCCAATATGTCATATCCACCATCTCCTATCGCAAAGATATATGGTAAATATCTCTGATATTGTTCAAAATGCGTAATCACCCAAACTAGTCGGCCACCTATTAAACCACCAATCAAACACATAATTAATATTTCATCCGCAACATCTGTTTCGTATCCATGTGTTTTTAAAATGGTACCCATATAGAGATATGCCAACACAATTCCTACAATCAATGTTACTGCATACCAATGTAAGGAAAATCCACCGATGGTTAATAATACGCTATCACTCGGAAAAAAAGTCATTATTCTTCCTCCTGGTTTACATTTCTAAAACGGTGACGAATTAAATTCGCACTACTAAATCCCTTTTCTTGGAGTTGGAAATTCGTTACTGCAGATTCTACTAATACTCCAACATTTCTACCAGCACTAATTGGTAAAGTGATTGTTGGTACAAGTACACCAAGTATTTCTGTATAACGTTCTAATTCATCTCCAATACGGTTATATTCTTCCGCTGCATCAAATGTCTCAAGCTTAATAATCAAATCAATTTGTGCTCTATCACCTAGAGCAGATGTTCCAAACATCTTCTCTACATCAATGATGCCAATACCACGGATTTCTAATAATCCTTTGATGATATCTGGTGCATGTCCATAGACATTATTATGAACATGTTGTACATCAACGCGGTCATCCGCAATCAATACATGTTTTTTGTTGATTAGTTCTAGGGCAGTTTCTGATTTACCCATACCGCTTTCACCCATGAGTAGAACGCCTTTACCATAAACATTCATCAATACACCAGACATTGTTGTTTCAGCAGCTAAGCGCTCATCTAAATAAGCAATTAGGTCAACTGTAAAACGATATGTTGGTAATTTTGTACGTAATATAGGAAAGTTATTCTCATTGGCAACTTCCTCTAGAATTGGAGGAAGATCATTTCCTTTTGTGATAATAATTGCTGGCGTTAAACCATCGGTTAATAATGGAAATCTTTCCCTCTGGTCTTTTTCGCTCATCTCATTAATAAATTCAGTTTCTTTATTCCCAATAATCACAATTCTTCTTGGGTCTGTTGGTCTAAAAAAACCACATAGTTCAAAACCAGGACGATTCATATCAGGCACAACTGTCCATCTCTCTAATGCCTTTTCATCTCCTGTTAATTGTTCTAGGCGAAACTGTTCTACAATCTCTTTAACTTTTACTTGTTTACTGTATTTCATAATCTTTTTTTTGCGGTAGTATGATTATACCACGACTTTACTAATTTCTCTTTAGAAACCAAATACAACCCCCATCGAAGCCGCAATCAAAATAATAAATATTGGATGAATCTTATTTTTCCATTGGTAAAATACCAACAAGCAAACAAATAGTATAATTGCTTTTATATTCCATAAATCCATCAAATTTCCACTTGTTGTATATTTATCCACATATAGTAGTGCTCCAGCAAAAATAGAAACCATTGCGGATAATACCAATCCTACTACTGCTGGTCTTAATCCTTCAAAAACACTTTTTACTATTTTTGAATCTTTAAACTTTTTTAACATTTTTGCAATAATACAAATCACAATAATGGATGGCGCAACTAATGATAAAGTAGCTAAAATACCTCCAATAAATCCATACATGGAGTTCCCTACATATGTGGACATATTTACACCAATTGGGCCAGGTGTACTTTCACTTACTGCAATCATCGTTGTTAAATCATTTAGGGTAAACCAATTATATTTCACAGCCATTTCTTTTAAAAATGGAATTGTGGCAAGTCCTCCTCCAATTGCGAATAAGCCAGTCATAAAGAATTCATAGCACATCAACAATAATCCACTCATGCTACACCTTCTTTCCTATTCTTTGCAAAATGCAAAACATATCCACATACACCAGCCAATAAAACAATGAATATTGTTGGGATACTAGTGAAGTGTGCCAATAAAAATGATCCAACAAATATCAATGCAGTTGGAATATCTTTGACTCCTTTTTTAAACAAATTCATAATTGCATTGACCATCAGTGCACATACAGCTACTTGTATTCCTTGCAAAGCATGCTGCACAACTTCTAGCTCCGCAAAGTTTTTAATTAGTGTACTAATCAAAAAGATAATAATTAGTGAAGGACTGATTACACCTAATGTCGCAAAGATACTACCAAGTATACCTTTTATTTTATAACCAACAAAAGTTGCGGTATTTACCGCAATGATTCCTGGTGTACATTGTCCAACAGCATAGTAATCCAGGATTTCATCTTCTGTAGCCCAATGATGTTTTTCTATCGCTTCTTTTTGAATCATTGGCAACATGGCATATCCACCACCAAAGGTAAATAGCCCCATTTTAAACCATGCTGTATATATCTGTAATAATTCTTTCACGAATCCTCCTAATAACATGCAATATTTGAATCAGTACGTGATTCACATGCACCAACAAGTGTTCCATTTTCTAATCGTTGAATGATTTGCCCTCTGCCAAAAGAACTCGTATTCTCGCTATAGGAAATATCATGTCCTCTATCATATAAATCATCAAAGATTTCTTGGCTCACTGTTTTTTCAACTTCAACTTTTCTCTTTTCTATCCATTGCCAACGTGGCGCATCTAATGCCATCTGTGGATTGAGATTGAAATCTATCATATTCATCACCACTTGTACATGACCTTGTGGCTGCATATATCCACCCATTACGCCAAATGGTCCAATTGCTTTACCGTCTTTCATCATAAAACCAGGAATAATTGTATGATAACTACGCTTATGTGGTGCTAATACATTTACATCATCTTCATCCAATGAAAATTCGCATCCTCTATTTTGTAAGGAAACGCCATATCCTTCTAATACAACACCTGATCCAAATCCCATATAGTTTGATTGAATCATGGAAACCATATTACCAAATTTATCTGCTGTACAAAGATATACTGTTCCACTTTTTGGAGGAATACAGAATCTTGGTTCAAATGCCATATCTGTAATTTCTTTTGCGCGCATTGCGCCATATTCATCTGTTAAGAATCTTTTATAATCCATCTTCATTGTTGTTGGATCACTAACGTAATGCTTACTATCCGCAAAAGCAATTTTCATCGCTTCTAATTGTTTGTGATACGTATCTCCAGTTTCTCTTTCTTCAAATTGGAACTCTTTTAAGATATTCAATGCCATTAATGCTGTTATACCTTGTCCATTTGGTGGTAATTCAAAAATGTCATATCCTCTATAATTCACTGATATTGGATCAACCCATTCCACATCATAGGATGCTAAATCTTCTTTACAGAAGAATCCTCCATCACGTAAAGACTGTTTGATAAATTGATCTGCGATTTCTCCTTTATAAAAAGCATCTCCATTTGTTTGAGCGATTAAACGTAATGTCTTTGCATGATTTTCTAATTTCACAATATCTCCAAAGGCATATGGTTCATTATCTTTCGTAAATGTTTTAAAGAATTCTCTATATTCCAATTTATCTTTGAATAATTCTTTGTATTTCTCTACTGCTTTTTGCCAAGAGCTTGCAATACTTGGGGAAAGTGGAAAACCATTTTCTGCATACTCAATTGCTGGTTGTAATACTTCTTCTAATGAAAGATTTCCAAATCTTTCAATCAGTCTTGCCCAAGTCTTTGGTGCTCCTGGAACCATAATAGGAAGCCAACCATGTTTTGGCATTTCTTTATTATCCACTAATGGTTTCACACGATTTAGTGTCATGTGTTTTGGAGAATATCCTGAACCATTGATTCCATGTAGTTCGTTATTAATCCATACAATCGCAAAGGCATCTGAACCAATTCCATTGGCAGTTGGTTCAACCACTGTTAAAGCTGCCGCAGTCGCTACTGCTGCATCTACCGCATTACCACCTTTTTGTAAGATAGATAAACCCGCAGAACTTGCTAGTGCATTTCCTGTCGCTACCATTCCATTTTTTGCGGTAACACAATACCTATTTGACGCATATGGTTGATTTAAAGCATCATAATTCATCTTCATTCCCCGTTTCCTTATCATTATAATTCAACTTCATCCTATATAAAAATAGAATTGCCTATCCCAACAATATAAAAGGTTTAACCCTAAGAAGTTAAACCTAATAAACTTTTAAATACTTAATTTGTCTTATTTCTTTTTCTTAGACCACGCTAATGCTTTCTTTAAATATTCTCCTGTATAGCTACGTTTATCTTTCGCTATATCTTCTGGTGTTCCCTGTGCGACAACTTCGCCACCAAAGTCTCCACCATCTGGTCCTAGATCAATAATCCAGTCTGCGCTTTTTATCACATCTAAATTATGTTCTATTACCACAACTGTATCTCCATTATCCACAATTCTTTGTAGTACTTCGATCAATCGTTTTACATCGTCTGTATGTAAACCAGTTGTTGGCTCATCGAGTATATATACAGTTTTTCCCGTAGCTTTCTTTTGGAGCTCTGAAGCAAGTTTTACACGTTGTGCTTCACCACCAGATAATGTTGTAGAAGATTGTCCAAGTTTTATATAACCTAAGCCAACATCATATAGTGTTTGTAGTTTGTTTTTGATCTTTGGATGATTCGCAAAGAATTTCAAAGCTTCTTCTACATCCATTTCTAATACGTCATAGATATTCTTTCCTTTATATGTACATTGCAAAGTTTCTTCGTTATATCGTTTTCCATGACATACCTCACATGGTACATATACATCTGGCAAGAAATTCATCGAGATAGTTTTTACACCATCTCCACAACAAGCTTCACATCTTCCACCTTTTACATTGAAAGAGAATCTCCCTTTACTATATCCGCGCATTCTAGCTTCTGGTGTTTTCGCAAATACTTCACGGATTTCGTCAAATACACCTGTATATGTTGCAGGATTTGATCTAGGTGTTCTTCCAATTGGATCTTGATCAATTTGTACAAGTTTATCAATATTCTCTAAACCTTTGATTGACTTATGTTTACCTGGTTTTATTTTTTGTCTTCCCAGTGCAACAAGTACAGCTTTCATAAATACTTCATTTACTAGCGTACTTTTACCTGAACCTGATACACCTGTAACTAATACCAATTTACCTAAAGGTATTTTGATATTTAAATCTTTTAGATTGTGTTGAGAAGCACCTTTGATTTCCACAAATTGACCATTACCTTTTCTTCTTTTTTCAGGTACTTCAATTATCTTTTTACCACTTAGGTATTGGCCAGTAATCGAATTCTTATTCTTCATTACTTCTTCTGGTGTACCATTAGCGATAACTTCACCACCATGAATACCAGCGCCAGGTCCAATATCCACTATCCAATCTGCACTAAGCATCGTTTCTTCATCGTGTTCTACAATAATTAAAGAATTTCCTAAATCACGCATATTCTTTAATGTCGCAATCAACTTAGAATTATCTCTTTGGTGTAAACCAATACTTGGCTCATCCAATACATATAAAACACCACTTAACTTAGATCCGATTTGTGTAGCCAAACGAATTCTTTGTGCTTCACCACCAGATAAAGTTCCAGCTAGTCGATCTAATGTTAAATATTCTAAACCAACATCTTTTAAGAACTGTAAACGATTTGTGATTTCCTTTAATACAAGATCTGCTATCTTCGCTTTCTCTTTTGAAAGTTTTAACTTTTCTACCCATTGTAGAGCTTTTAAAACTGACAGCTTCGTAAATTGATTAATATTTTTATCTCCAACTCGTACAGATAATGCTTGTGCATTCAATCGTTTTCCACCACAAGTTGGACATGGTGATTCCACCATGTAGCTATGATACCAATCTTTGGACATAGAAGAAGTTGTTTCCACATATCTTCTTTCAATTAAATTTTTTACACCTTCAATATAATCATTTCTTGTGTATTGATTACCTCCTGATGATGTAATGGAATATTTAATTGGTTTATCACTACCATATAGGATGGCATCTAATTGTTTCTTGGTTAATTTTTTAATTGGTGTATCTAAATCGATTTTGTAGTGCTTCAATAAAACTTCAAATGTTTGCCATTCAATATTTTCTGTATCAACGATATTTTTATAATAACGAATTCCACCCTCACGAATAGATAGATTTCGATCTGGAATTAAATTATCCACATCTACTTCTTCTGTTATACCTAAACCATGACATGTTTCACATGCACCAATTGGGGCATTAAATGAAAATAGTCTAGGTTCTAAAGATGGAATAGAGAATCCACAAATCTTACATGCAAAATGAGAAGAGAATACGACTTCCTCTTCATCTAATAAAGCAATTGCTTTACCATCTGAAAGATTGATTGCTGTTTCTAAAGAATCATGAATTCTTGATTTATTGTCATCACTTTTTACAATACGATCGATAACTACATCAATGTCATGTCTTTTATTCTTTTCTAAATCAATATCATCTTCTAATAAATGAATCTCTCCATCTACTCTAGCTCTAACATATCCATCTTTTAATAGTTTTTGGAATGTATCTTTAAAAGTTCCTTTTTTATTAGAAACCATTGGTGCCATAATTGTGATTCTTGTTTTATCAGGATAAGACATTACCACATCAACCATCTCTGTAATTGTTTGACCAGTGATAGGTATATTGTGATTTGGACAATATGGCGTACCTGTTCTTGCATATAACAGACGTAAATAATCATATATTTCCGTAACTGTTCCAACTGTCGATCTTGGGTTATTTGAAGTAGTTTTTTGATCGATAGAAATTGCTGGTGATAAACCTTCAATTAATTCTACATCTGGTTTATCTACACCACCCAAAAACATTCTGGCATAGGCAGATAGTGATTCCACATATCTGCGTTGTCCTTCAGCATAGATCGTATCGAATGCCAAAGATGTTTTACCACTGCCAGACAACCCCGTCATAACAACCATTTTATTTTTTGGGATATCAAGAGAAATATTCTTTAGATTATTTTCTTTTGCTCCACGTATTACCAACTTATCTTTTTCCATTATTTCTCCTTATTTATATCCTCAACCAAATCCGAAAGAATCATCAAAGCTTCTTTTGGACTAATTTCATCTGTATCAATATTCTTTAATGTTTCCGCAATGCGATTCATATTCGCATCTTCTTTTTTCATTTCAACCAATTGATAACTTTGTTGAACAACTCTCTTCTTACTTTCTAATTCATTTTGTAAGACTTTCGCTCTTTCTAAAAGAGATTCTGGTAGACCAGCTAATTTTGCGACATTGATACCATATGAATGTCCTGCCGCACCATCTTTGACTTTATATAAAAATGTTACGTTGTCTTCCTCTTCTTTTACTACTACATGCACATTACGTATTTCAGGCACACTATCAGAAAGTGTCGTTAGCTCATGATAGTGTGTGCTAAACATCGTATAAGAATGTAGACAACTTGCGATATATTCAATAATTGCTTGCGCTAGTGCCATACCATCATATGTACTAGTTCCTCTTCCAATTTCATCAAATAGGATGAGTGATTTTTCTGTTGCGGCTTGTAGGGCATTATTTGCTTCTGACATCTCTACCATAAATGTAGATTGTCCTGACAATATATCATCGCTTGCCCCAATTCGAGTAAATATTTTATCGAATAGTGGCATCTCACATGACTTCGCTGGTACATAGCATCCCATTTGCGCCAATATAATAATTAATGCAGTTTGACGCATGTAGGTTGATTTACCGCCCATGTTTGGACCTGTAATCAAAAGTATATTTTTATCTTTTTCTAAATGAATACTATTTGCGACATATTTTGGATCTTTCATAATCGCATCTAAAATTGGATGCTTTCCATTTTCGATATTCAAACTTTCTTTACCAATAATTGGACGCGTCCAACCTTGATTAGAAGATACTTCTGCTAGTGAAGTATACACATCAATTTCAGCTAATACTTTACTTAATTTTTGTAAGCGTGGTAAATATGTTTTTATTTCATCTAATATTTCTTGGAATAGTTGTTTTTCTAATCGAATCGCATTTTCTTCTGCATGTAATATTGCGTCTTCTTTTTCTTTTAATTCTGGTGAAGTAAAACGTTCGTTATTTGTTAGAGTTTGTTTACGTTCATATCCCCACTCTTCTTTTACTTGTGCAGCTGCAGCTTTTGAAATTTCAATATAATATCCGAAAACTTTATTAAAACCAATTTTTAATGTTTTAATACCAGTTCTTTCTCTTTCTTTATTTTCTAATTCCGCAATATAAGCTTTCCCATTTCTTTGAATACTTCTTGCTTCATCTAATTCTTTGTTGTAGCCATCTTGAAACATCCCACCATCACTCATGGTAATTGGTGGATTCTCCACAAATGCATCTTTTAGTTTTTGATATAACTCTTCTAAAGAATCTACTTTTTGATATTCTTTAAATTCTTCTGTATTTACCAAAGATAAAATACCTGGCACTTCTTTTAGTGTTTTCACTAGTCTTTGTGTATCTACTGCATTGGCAGTATTCATTGCACATCTAGCGATTAATCTTTGCAAATCATAAATATTTGAAAAGTGGTCTCTTAGGGCTTGTCTGTCCATAAAGCTCTTCATCAAATATTCTACTTTGCTATATCTATTCTCTATCGCATCTTTATTTAACAATGGTTTTTCTATCCATTTCTTCAATTCTCTTGAACCCATTGCGGATTTACATTCATCTAAGAATGACCAAAGTGTAATAGCTCTATCTGTATCATGCAATGGTTTTACTAATTCTAAATTCATTCTCGTGGAATAATCCATCAAGAGATAATCTTCTTCTTTTTCTATTTGAACTACTTGTAAGTGGGCAAGCATATGCTTTTGTGTACTTTCTAAATAGTTCAACATTCTGCCATATGCTTCCATGTCATATTCTTTTGTGATTCCTTCACATAATGGAATATATTCATCTTTTACATTCGTCAAATCACAATATGAAATTGCTAGACCTTGTTCTCTAAAAAGACGAATTACTCTTTCTTTGAAATCTTTATTTACTACAACTTCTTTTACATTGGATCTTAATAATGTTTGAATCAATATAGAATCTTTATGTTCTATATTCTCAATTAAATTTTCACCAGTGCTCATTTCCACCAGTGATAGTGCATATCCATAAATATAATCTGTGATAGATGCTAAATAAACCGATGTTTTATCATCCACCACTTCATCCATTACAGTACCTGGTGTAATCACACGAATAACATCTCTTTCTACTAAACCTTGTGATTCTTTTGGATCTGTAATCTGTTCGCATATTGCGACTTTATAACCACGATTCACAAGTCTTTGGATATAACTTGATGCTGCATGATGTGGTACACCACACATTGGTATACGATCTTTTACACCAGCATTCTTTCCGGTTAATACTAAATCTAATTCTTTCGATGCACATTTTGCGTCATCAAAAAACATTTCATAGAAGTCACCTACACGATAAAAAAGCAACGCATCGGAATACGTCTTTTTTACTTCTAAATACTGCTGTATCATTGGTGAATATTTTTCGCTCATATACCCTCTTAAAGCCTTGTTATTATACCATACAAAAATACCTCCCAAATATGAGAGGTATCTATCTGTATTATTTTAAATCCTACATTTCAAATGGATTTTTTCTTAATTGTAGTAATACTACCACACCATATACCAATATCGCTAACATACCCAAAGCCATAGGTATCACGATAATCATATCAACTTTATTGAGATCTGCAGAACCTAGTCCGCCTTCCCCTAATAATTCATTTGTGTTGACATCACTATCTACTGCCCCTTCAGCGACATCATATGTTTCAGGTGTGACTTCTCTTTCTTCTTTCTTTTCTTCAACTTCTTTTTTATTGCCAGTTCCTTCACTTTCTTTCGTTTCACTGCTACGAATTAAGTCTCTAGCAGCTTCCCCATTTGTTTGGTTTGTTGAAAGAATTGCTGGTGCCATATCTACAGTAGGTTGTACATATGGCGCTGGTGTTGTTTCTTGTGTATTTACAGTAGGAGTTTGTGCAGCTACTTGCTCATCTGTGTCTTTGCAATATGGTGTTACAACATCATCACGACTTGGCTTTGTTGTATCGCTAGGTTTTGGTGTAGGTGTAGGAGTTGGCTCTGGTTCTGGATCAGGTGTAGGTTCTGGAGTTGGTTCAGGTGTTGGCTCTGGTTCTGGTTCAGGCTCATCAGCAATTACTGGTTTTACCACAATACCTAGGTAGTTACCTTCTATCGCAGTCACATTTCCATTTGCGTCTTGCACTTCTACTTGGCCATCACCATTTACTACGAATCCAAAATCATTTACAGGTATAAATCCCTCTGGAACTTCTCTTAAATGGAATTCATATGCTCCAGGTAATAATTCCATTTGGATTCCTTCACCTTCATCGCTCACAAAATCATATACCACTTCACCTAATTCATTTGTGATATATGCATTTGCACCAACAAAGCTTTCTGCACCCATATCTAACATATGGAGTGTAATTTTCTCTGGTCGTCTTGTTAATACAAAATTATGATTATCAATGGAAATATCATATTTTCCATTTGTTGTTAAAACAAATTTATATTGTATATCGCTTGAATCTTCTGGCATTGTATCTTCAAAATGATATGTCCAATCTAGCTCAGCGTTTGTGACATATTGTTGTAGGTATTCGTCATTTCTGTAGATATCAATCGCTACTTCTGAAGGTCTGTATTCTTCTTTGTCGTTGATCCAAACGATTTGGCCATCAAACGTGAACTTCCCTTCTTCTGCCTTTATAGTAACTGTGAATAATGGCAGAATTAGCAGAATTGAAATCATCAATGTCATTAATCTACTAATCTTTTTCATAACATACCATTTCTCTGCATACGAAAGACCCGGTCTTATACAAATATATTTTATCTTGCTTTTATATAAAAACTAGAGATTTTAGAAAATCACTTGAAAATGCATAAAAAAACCATATTTTTTGCGCTATTTTTCAATTTTTTTCTTTTTTTTCAATTTAAGTAGTATGATTATTAATAGTAAACGGGAGATTATAGTATGACTTGTCGAATAGTGTCAGATTCATGTTCAAATATTTTTAAGATAAACCAAGTAGATTATTGTACTGTACCATTAAAAATACGTGTCGATGATCACGAATATGCTGATGATGAGAACTTGGATACAGAAAAAATGATTGAACATATGGAAAATAGTGCTGTAAATAGCTCTTCTTGTCCAAATGTATTCGAGTGGAAAGAAGCTTTTTCAGGCGCAAATGAGATATTCGCACTCACTATCACTTCTCAATTATCCGGATCATACAATTCATGTATGATTGCGGCGAATGAATATATGGAAGAAAACCCTGGCGCAAAAGTTTATGTGATCGACTCATTGATGACAGGCGCTGGTATGCATCTGATTGTTGATAAACTTGTGTCTCTTATCCAACAAGGGTTATCTTTTGAAGAAATCAAAGAAAATATTCTAGCTTATCAAAAACATACGCATTTATTATTCTCTTTAGAGTCACTTCAAAACTTAGCGAAAAATGGTCGTATCCCAATGGCTCTTGCGAAATTAGCTGGTTTCTTAAGTGTTCGCTTTATTGGTAAAGCAAGCGATGATGGAAAATTCACACGCTTAGGCGTTGCACGTGGTGAAAAGAAAACTATCGCATATCTTTTAAACGAAATATTCAAACTAGGATATCAAGGTGGAAAGATGTATATCGGCCATGCACTTAATGTAAAAGCTGCCGAGAAATTAAAAACGATGGTTTTAGAAAAACTACCTACCGCAAAAGTTGAAATTGAAAAGCTTGGTGGACTTAATAGTTACTATGCTGAGCGCGGTGGTATGATTATCGGCTTTGATGATTTAGCAATAGAATAAAAAGTTCTCTTATATAAGAGAACTTTTCTTATTCAATCTCAAATTTCACACCGGCCTTTTTTAGTGCATGCGTAATCGTTGGCGTAGCGATTGCACAAACTATCATTGTGACTAATGTATATCCTAAATTATATTGCAAGGAGAATATCCAAGCTGGTGCACTACCTGCCGCAACACCATCTGCCCAAAAATATACACCAGATAGTACTGTACATATATAACTAATAATCATCGCCACAACAACTCCAAAACTCTCTTTTTCTTTTAGGAATACAATCGCTGTAGCACATACTATGACTCCTAAAATAATACCGATGATTTTTGTATTTTCTCCAACTGCTAAATATAAACCGAAATATGTCGCTAGACCAAGACCAATCCCAAATAAATATTTGAATATTTTATTACTTTCTTTAAATGGCCAAAATAGGGAAGCTACTCCACATGCCATTAATGGTAGAACATAATCTAATAAGATTTGTATAGGATGTACATAATACATTTGCATACCTAATACAATCGCAATCATTCTTGCTAATACACCAATAAAGGCACCTTGTTTCCAACCCAAATGATAAGACGCAATAAATAATGCAATTAATTCAATTTGGATAGAACCACCATTTGGCATATTGAGGAAAGGAATAAAATTCCCCACAAATTTTAGGACAATATATAGCGCAATATATAAAGCTATATATGCCATGTTCTGAATCTTGTTACTTTTCATAAAAAACACCTCCACTTGAAGGCGTAAGGAACATAAGAACTCCCTACGCTAGTATTAACTAGATCAGGTGATAAGGGTATTTCTCAGCGTTTGCACCCCTGTTCACAAAAGTATTATATAAAAAAATAGAAATCATGTCGATTTCTATTCGTATGTATATTCGTGGTGTGACACAATTCTTTCTTCTTCTCCTACTGTCGCATAATAGGTTGCGGTAGTCATCAATCCATTTTCAAATGTGAAGTCAATGTGTCCTACGATAATCTCTTTTCCTTCTGCATCAAATCCAATTGTATTGATTCTAGATAAGTCTCCCGTATCGGTATATTGGAAATTGTAGCGATATTGAATCGGTGTTCCTGTGTTATCGATAGTATCTACAATATTGCTAATACACGTTCCATTTGATGCATAGTGGAAAGATCTTTTCGCAAATGCTACAGAGTCAGCTGTTTTTTCAACACCTACATAATCATTGATACTTGCAAGTTTTCCATTTCCAAATATAAATTCTCTAAATATATTATCGCCAACTTTTGAAATAATATATTTTTCATTTTGATCAAAACGATATGTATAAGGTACACTACCCGTCTTATTATCAGATGCATCTAATGTATATTCTTCACATGCTCTATTTTTAAAATCACATTCAATGACTGATCTATCCGCATTTGCTTGTACACTATTTTTTAATTCTTCTACCGTTTCATAATCAGATTCATCACTTGCGACAAATAGCGTTGATATCTGCTTTGTCTTTTTCGCATTCATCATTGACAACTCTGGCAAGTAATAATATTCCGGTGTATTCGATATAATATGCTTTTCTGCTCCACATCCAACAAATAAAAGTGTCGCAAAAAACATAACCCCTATTCTTTTTATTTTTTTCATTACCATCATATAAGTAAAATACCATATAAAAAAAAGAGTTACAACGTTTCTTGTTGCACTCTTTGTTGCGCTAACTAGTGAAATTGAGGAGGACACAAGCTTGCGCTTAGATTGCCTGACTTTATGTTTTCCTTTGCCCATAAGGATTCATAATTTCAGCTACATAGCTACTGTTCGGTGTGTGATGGATATTAACAGTTAGCCACGTCTAACTATAGTTTACCAAAAAGATTATTCCTGTCAAATGATATGTTTACAAAATTTTAAATATCTTTTAAATCTTTTATATTAGATAAAGCTTCACTATTACCTACCACACATAATGCACAATCATTAAATGCTTTTTCCAATAGAGTACTGTAATTCTTTAAGTCCTCTAATGTTGTATGTAAAATATCTTTTCTATTTCTTACTCTATCTTCATAAGTAATATTTTTAAAATAACGTGAATCGGCAGTACGAATCATATTGGATGGTGTTCTAAGTGGTTCAGCTGCCGCAAGTGTACCAATAATCAGTTGCGTAATATCCACTTGTTCACCTAAGTTTTTCAAATACGTATGTATATTTTCTATGATTTGAATTGTATTAGCAGGATTTGGATCACTATAAGAATATACGCCATAATTTCCTGTTAGTCCTACCACAAATCCACAACCATATGCGCCATTTTTAACACGTACTTCATTCCACAAATAATCAAATGTTAGTGCTTGGGCAAGAACTTGTAATTTGGCTTCATATCCAGCATCGAATGTTGTAAAGTTACCTCCCATACCCACAAATGATACGCCACCAGGAATCACAACCTTTTCCCTTTTTTCTTTTAGAAGTGGATAATGCACCATTGCCTTTTGCGCTTCTATTGTATTTAATTGCCCAACAAATTCATCCACAACACTAGCATCTTCATTTAAAGAAATTGTGACTCTATCTTTTGCATAGATGATTTCTTTCATCATCTCTGTTTGATTCAAAAACTCGTCAATTTCTTCATCATAATTTTCTAAAAAGTTTTTGATATATAGACCACTACTTTGTCCTGCAGTATATTCTTTGAATACAGAATCCGCATTATAATGCGCAAGCACTCTTGTTAGGGCCACGGAATGACCTGAAGAAATTGTTGCTTGTCTAAAGTCTTCTACTTCTTGTTTTATATGTGGTAATACATTATCACGTGTAAATATTGTTTCTTTCATTATTTCAATCGCTAAAGATATTGCAGTATCCAAATTTTTCTTTAGTGCTGAAATATGACAAACAATCATCGGTTTTGTTGCAGTTGCATTATTCACATTGGAAAATGATTCTAAAGTAAATGATAAAGTGCCACAATTTGCGCGAATCTCTTTTTGCAAATCTTCTGTAGTATGTTTACTTGTAGGTAAATTCGTTAATAGATCTGTATATAAAGCAACTTTAGGTAAATCCTTTACTGTAATTCCGGCAATTGAAAAATATGCATTCATATATACAATGCCTGATGAATCACTAGGATATGTCAAAATATCTACGCCATTTCTTCTTTCGAAAGTCCATGGGTAATCTTCTGGTTTCTCATTAATATCTGATAGTTCAAGTCTAGGTAGTGTCGCAAGAGCTTCTTTTGAATTTTCTTCTTGTTGGTATGCTAATAAGTCTTTATTCAAATCAATATATGTCTGAACATCATCCCAAGATTTCTTCGCAGCCTCTAGTTTTTCTTTTTCCTTTTGCAATCTTTCTTGTGCAAGTGTATTGCTAGGTTTTGCAATTACAGTATTTAAATGTTCTTCATCCAAAAAGAAATCTTCCACTAATTTTTCAAAATATCCTTCATCCGCTTTTTCACGAAGTGTTTCATATATTTCACCTCTTGATAAGTACAGTGCAGGATCACCACCATACACCCAGCTATGCATTGCCAAAAGAATATATGTTAAACCAGCTAACTCTTTCTTTTCTTTATATCTAAATTCCATTTGATTCAAAGCAGCTTTTATTAACCCTTTATCTAGCCCTTCCGCTACGATTTCCTTTGCGGTATCTCTTAAAACTTTACGTGCTTCATCATAGTTATTTAAATTTGAATTTCTTAAATTTAAAACTACCCATGGTTGTAAAGAACTATCCATGATATCTAGTTCCACATCTTCTGCTAAATGGTTTTCTAAAATTGCCTTTTTAAATTTCGATTCATTATTCGCCACGAGGATAGAACATAGTACATGCCATGCCAAATTCTTTTCTACATCATCAAAATCAGAAATGATTTTTGAAAATGCGATTTGAGTACGATTATCTAGGCTTTCTTCTGGCGCAATTTCATATTCATATTCCACATGTTGTGCTTCTTTGATTTCTTGTTTTTCAACTTCGAATATTTCATCTGCTTTTTCATATTTACTAAAATATTCATCATTGATAAACGCTAATACTTCATCGATATTTTCGATATTGCCATCTAAAAAGACTCTTGCATTACTAGGATGATAAAACCTCTTATGTGTTTCAATAAATTTTTCATATGTTAAATCAGTAATACTGCTTGGTTCTCCACCAGATTCATATTTATAACAATTGTCAGGGAATAACACTTGGTTTAATTTACGCACAAGTGTTTCATCCACAGATGAATACGCACCTTTCATTTCATTTAACACAACACCATTAAAAGTTGGTTCATCATTTGCGTCATTTATTTCATAATGCCATCCTTCTTGATAAAAAATATTTGGATTTTTATAAATCAATGGGCAAAATACAGCATCCATATAAACAGACATCAAGTTCATAAAGTCTTTATCATTTCGAGAAGATACTGGATATGTTGTTCTATCAGGAGATGTAAATGCATTTAAAAATGTTTGCATACTCCCCTTCAACAATTCCACAAATGGTTCTTTCACTGGATATTTTTCTGAACCATTTAATACACTATGTTCTAAGATATGAAACACACCTGTATCATCACTAGGTAATGTCTTAAATGTAATTGAGAATGTCTTATTTTGATCATCTCTTTTTAAGTAACACAATTGCGCATTTGTCTTTTCATGCACCATTTCATATAGTGTGCCACCACAATCTTTTATATCTCTTACTCTTGTAATTTCAAAGCCGTGTATTTTTTCTTTTACTTGCATATACTCACCTGCCGCTTTCTACCACTATTCCATTTTAAAAAAGAAGGCCTACGCCTTCAAGCCAGATACTATATCAACATGGTTCAGAATTTTAACCTCTCCATATTCCTCTTTTTCTAAAAGTTTTAAATATGTGTCCACATCCATGAACTCATGTATCAAAGAGTCACCAGCTTCATAGTCCACTAAAAAAGTAGACAAAAAATCTGTTTTCTTTTTCATATTAAATTTCCTTTCAAAAAATGTAGGTTGAATATATTATATCTATCAATTATCTTTTGTCTACTTATTTACATTTAAAAAGCATTACCATTTTGGTAATGCTTATATGATTATTCGCTTTCTTTCTTTTCAACTGTAAATGAGAGTGAATATGTATCTCCATCCACAATCTCTTCGCTTTCACTTGTTTTATAGTGATCTTGCGCTTTTAGATAGAATGTTGTTTCTTCTAATGGCACAACGAATAATAATTTTCCAGTTTTATCACTTGCGGCTTCAACAGTATATTCTCTTGGTAGTTCATCTTCTAATAATGGATCTCCGCCATATACTGATAATGGTTCTGCTCTTTCATCTTCGCCATATGTTAAATAGAAATCTGTATCTGCCATCAATACACTTTCTTCTTTCTCATTTATTACTGTTACATCAACGATTAAGAATTGTTTACCTTCTGTTGTAATAGTGTCTCCGATTTGTTCTTGAAAGTATGCATCATTGATGCCATAAGAATAAAACATCGTTTTTAATACATCACCTTGTACTCCATCCAATACTTTTTCTTCTTCCTTTTGCGAACACGCAAAGAAACCAATTGATAGAATACTAACTAAAAGGATTTTCATTAATTTTTTCATCGTTATTTCCCCTCTATCCACAAGTAATATTTTCCCAATATTCAACATATGATTCAAACTCTTCTGCACTCATGTCTTTCCATGTTACATCAAATGGCACGAAATATGATCCTACATAATCATCTGATACTTTGTTTAAATCAATTGTTGATGTCGCTTCAATTACTAAAATATTATCCTTCATATTAGCAGAATAATCAAAGCTAACTCCTTTTTCTGATGCGATATTATTCTTTTCTATATCTAACAATGACTTAATATCTTCTAAATCAGCTTCTGTTAATAAACCACTGTCATCTCTTTCAACTACTTTAATAACGATTTTTGAAATTTTATCTTCGCTACCATATGCTATATATTCTCTATATAAACTATCTGTTGCACTAGATTGACAATGCATGACTTCTTTTTTTTGATTGCCTAATATTAATGCTCCTATTAAAAATAGGCATACCAAAGCTCCAATTCCAATAAGTATTATCGGCAATCTATTTGTATTCTTTTTTTGTGGTATGGGTGTTTCTGTTATTTTTGGTGTTAGTGCAGCACCACAATGCGCACAAAACTTCTCGCCATCACCACATTCATTTTGACATTTCCAACAAATCATATTTCTCTATCTATATTGCGTTATTTACAACTATTATATTCTACTTTTGATGAAGTATTATGCAAATTCAATATATTTTTCTAAATGCATATATCATCTAATTTTATGCATCCATTCATCACATAGCGAATTAAAAAGTGGAAATCATATGATTTCCACTTCATGGTATTTAGTATCTTTATTTCTAATACAATAACTTTTCAATTGTAATAGTTGCACGACCTAAAGATATTACATCACCTTCATGGATTGCAATTCTACCAAGTGAAGGTAGTTTCGTGCCATTCACAAATGTTCCATTGTGTTCAGAAACATCTTCGATACATAATTCATCATTTGCAATTAATACACGAGCATGTCTTCTACTAACTGCTGGTTCTAGAATCACAAAGTCACAGCTTGCGGATTCTCTACCGATTAAGCAAGGTAAGCGATCAATTGCTCTTTCTTCGCTTTTCCCATTTACTGTTAAATTTACTAATGCTCCTTTTATTGGAGAAGTTGTAGGTTTTGCCAAAGGTACTTCTAATGTACCTCCTTTTTGTTCAACTTCTTCTACAGGTTGTGCTTCTGGTATATCTTTTATCGTTGGCACAACAGTCGTTGGTTGTGGCTCAGCTACCACCTCTGCTTCAGCCTCAGGTAAATCAAGAGGCTCAACTACTGGTGTTGGTGCAGGAGTTGGAGCTTCTACAACAGGTACTTCTGGCTCTATAGCAGGAGTTTGAACTTCTGTTTTTACTTCTGGTTCAACTGCTTCTGTTGGAGCTTTTTGTTTTTTGCTTTTCTTTGGCTTTGGTATTTCTTGCCCTTTATCATTGACATAGTAAACATTTCGCTTAAACGCTAAAATAAGTACAGCTAAAAGCAGTACTGCGCATGCGCCAGCTAGTCCATAGATAATCAGCTTATCAATTTCTGGATCATTTAACATATGTTTCTTATCCTTTCACTACAACTTAATATTCTACACTTTTTTCGCTTTGATTTCTATCGCTACCAATACTTGATGGCACTTTATAGTTTAATCTTTCTTGGATGATTTCTTGGATTCTTCTATCATCTTTTTGTCTATTCATGATTGTGATATATACAAGAATATCTAATACAACCACAAATACATAGAATGCGATATAGAAGAATGAAAGATGTGATAACATCGCAAGTGCATCATATACACCATGTAATACCATTGCCACAATTAAGCCAATTCTTGCATATCTTTTGGATGCGTCACTATCTCCCATAGCATCATATACTTTTGCTAATCCATAGAAAGCGCCCATATATACCCCAAAACTCATGTGCGCTGGAATAGTAAGAAGCGCTCTTGGCAATGCGACACTAATGCCATAGCTAAACACATATAATAAGTTTTCTGCTAGGGCAAAACCTAGTGATACATACACTGCATACACCAAACCATCAAATGTATAATCAAATGCTTTTCTATTAAAAGAGAATTTCTTCAAAAAGAAATATTTACTACTTTCTTCGATAATTCCTACAAGCATTGCACTAATTGTTGTAGTTAAAATGACAGCATTTGGCATCATCACTGCTAAATACGCTTCACCAAAAGAAGATATCGTTTCTAACACAAATGATGTTACAGTAGCCAACAACCCACCAAATATTAATAAGAGTAATAATGCAATTGGCTCTTTTTCATGTCTATCTTTTTTATAAATATATACAAGCCAAAAGATTGCAGGTGCTACTGCAACCACAATTGATATCAGTGTTGTGAAAAGATTTGTTTTCGTAAATACTGTAAACAGATCAATCATGAAACTCTATCCTTTCCGTGTACTAAATCATAAATGAAATTCTTAGAAATACCAGTAGCTGCTGCAGTTTCTTTTACTGCATCACTTTTTGACATTCCTAAATCCATCTTATCATTCACCATTTGTAATAGATGGCTCATATCAATATCTTTTTCATAATCATCACTATTTCCAGCAATGATGACTACCATTTCTCCTTTTAGTCCATCGCATTCTGCTAGTACTTCAGAAATGGTGCCACGAATAAACTCTTCGTGCATCTTTGTCATTTCTCTAGCCAAACAACATTTTCTATCCCCTAACACTTCCAAACAATTCTTCAACATCTTCTCAATGCGATGTGGAGCTTCATAAAAGACAAGTGTCATTGGATATGGTTTATATTCCGCTAATTTTTTTACACAATCATTTGTTGAGGATGGTAAAAAACCCACAAAGATAAATGGTTGTGCAATTAGTCCAGAAGCGACTACTGCATTTAATATTGCACTAGAACCTGATATAGGTACTACATTAAATCCAGCCCCAACTGCTTCACTTACTATTCTTTGTCCAGGATCACTAATCAAAGGATAACCAGCATCTGACACAAGCGCCACATTATTTCCTTGTTGTAATAGATTAATGATTCCTTTACTACTATTTTCTTCGTTGTAGTTTTGATAAGTAATTAGTCGTTTTGAAATATCAAAGTGTTTCAATAATTGTCCAGTAACACGTGTATCTTCACACGCAATCACATCGACTTCATTGAGCACTTCAATCGCTCTAGGCGTCATTTCTTTTAAGTTGCCAATTGGTGTTGGCACAAGAAATAACGTTGGCTTTTCATTTTCAAACGACTTTTGACGCTTCATTAGTTCTCCTTTTTCTTCCCAAATGTACGAACTGTAATATTCTTATTCTCTTTTTTATCGTTATTGATATTTCTACGTCTGCTATGCAAATTCTTACGATTGTTTTGGCCACGTTTATTGTTGTTGTCTGTTCTTCTTTCTGGCTCTTTTACAGTATTTAATTGCATCGTTGGCAGTTCCATCGATACATGTCTTACAACATCAACATCGTTATTTTGCTGTGGTGTTCTAACAATGACTTTCTTTTCTTCGCCATCATTCTTTCTTTGCATTACAACGCCTTTTCTTGGAATTGCTTTTTCTCTTAATTCATCTAATGTAAGGAATATTACAGCATCATAGTTTTCTAACTTCGCTTCTTTATTCATTACATTCATAGAAGTAATACGATATACTTCTCCTTCATATTCCACTTGCGAACCCATTTTTGGTAAGCCATCAATCAATTCTTTATATAAATCATCCTCATATTTTAAACAGCACATGAGCTTTCCACACATACCAGATAATTTTTCTGTATTTAGTGCTAACAATTGATTCTTTGCCATATTGATTGAGATTACATCAAAATGGTTTTTGAATCTTCTACAACAACATTCCATGCCGCACATACCGATTCCACCAACCATCTTTGCTTTATCTCTTTCACCAATTTGTCTTAATTCAATTCGACAATGTAAACGAGATCCTAAACGTTTTAAGAGCTCTCTAAAATCAACTCTTTGTTCAGCTAAATACACAAATAGAACTTTTGTTCGATCTAATGTATATTGTGCACTTAAAAGGTTCATATCTAGTCCAAGACTTTCGATTTCTTCCACGCATACTTTATATGCTATTTGTTCTAATTCATCATTTTCTAAATAGTCTTGATGGTCATCTTCTGTCGCAATACGAATAACTCTTTTTGTTGGCATAGCCAATTTGTATTTTTCTATACTCAGAGCATCTGCTTCGACATACCCCATTTCAATACCTTGTGCTGTTTCCACAACTACCCAATCACCTTTTTTATAATTTGAGTCAAATGCCCCAAATGAATATGGTTTATTGGAGTCACGGAATTTCACAGCGACTGAATAAGGATATTCCACAACAGCTTCTTGTTCTTGATTTTCTTCTTTATTGTTATCATTATAAGCTTCGCTCATTCTTTAATTCCTCCAATCGATAAAATGCTTTCGCAAAAACTAGATTGAGATCGTTAAACTTATTTACTTTATCTTTTTCTTCGTTCACAATCATAATTATCTTAGCATAGTATGTATTTGTATTATTCGCATTTCTTACTGCTTCATAATACCATTTTGGTCCTTTTGCGTCATTTTTCAAAATGACATCATGGCAATATAATGCAAGTAAATCAAAAAATGTCTTTAGAATCATTTGGTTCTCATTTTTCCCTTTTTTACTACTTTCTTTATTTCGCCAAGAAATATCATAATCAATCAATAATTCTTCTCTGATTAAACCATCCACATTTAAAAACTGTTTTAACATATTGATTGCGCTTTGGTATGCAGCACTTTCATATAGCTCTTGCATACTGTTTTCATCTTTGGCAATATTTGCTAAAAAGTATGCATCTTCTTCATTGATTCCAAGTGAAAGTGCTGAATCATAATACACATCTTTACTACATGGTAAAAAAGGTATACATGTACATCTCGACACAATCGTTGGTAATATGCGATTCATATTATCTGTAATAAGAATAGCTGTTACACCAGCGGATGGTTCTTCCAAAAACTTTAACATGCTGTTTTGGGCAGAAATTGTCGCATTTTCTATATTTTGAATGATATATATTTTTTGTCCTTTTCCTTCTTCTAATGCTGTTTTAGAAAATTGGGATTGGATAGCATCTACATCATTTTTAGAAATAGAATCTTGCGACCCATCCAATATGATTAAATCTCCATATTGACCTTCTTTTACTCTTCTGCATGTCTCACATTCTTCGCATGCTAAAGCATCTCCTTTTTCGCAAAGAATACTTTGTGCCAAAAGAATTGCGGCATCCATTTTCGGTGTTCCTTTTGGTCCATAAAAAAGATACGCATTACTAATGCGTGATTCTTTACATGCATTTTCTAATGCGTGATATACAATCGGTTCTTGTTTTTTAAGCGTCTCTTTGCTCATCTAATATTCCTTTTAATATAGTATATGCATCTTCAATGACTACATCTAAGTCACGATTCGCATCAATCACAATCATGCGATCTTTATATTTTTCAATAATTTGTTGGTAACCTTCATAAACTCTTTCATGAAAACCAAGCTCTTCTTGGTCCAATCGATCAAGATGTTCTCTGCCTTTTTGAATTCTTTGTAAACCAACTTCAGCATCCACATCTAAAAATAATGTCTTATATGGCTTATTATTGTCTATCGCAAACTGATTGATACTATATACTTCATCAATTCCAATTTGTCTGCCACATCCTTGATAAGCCAATGAGCTATCTACGAAGCGATCAGACACAATTGTGATACCTTCATTAATCGCAGGTAAAACTTTATCTGTTAAATGTTGTCTACGACTAGCCGCATAAAGAAG
>CACXEN010000225.1 GCA_902766675.1 uncultured Erysipelotrichaceae bacterium | reverse complement strand
TTCTTCTTTTTGATTCACATATTGAAGACGTCTTTGCATTGCATGAATACGCGCAATCATTTCATTAACAGAAAATGGTTTTGTTAAATAATCATCCGCTCCCATATTCAATGCATCAATCTTATCTTTTTCTTCTTCCCTTGCACTAATCACAATGATTGGCATGCTGGACCAAGAACGAATATTTTCTATAACTTCTAAGCCATCCATATCCGGTAAGCCCAAATCTAAAAGCATCATATCTATCTTTTGGCTTGTTGCAAGAGCTAAAGCTTCTTTTCCTGTATTTGCTTCATGGAAATCATAGCCTTGTAGTTTTAAAGTTGTTCGAATTAGATTTCTAACATGACTATCATCTTCTACAACTAGTATCACAAAATCATTTTTCATTTAACTTCTCCTTTTCAAGTGAAAACCGGAAGATTACTCCATTAGGGACATTATCTAAAACTTCAATTTTTTGTTGGTGAGCCTTCATCGTTAAATAACAGAAATTCAAGCCAATGCCCATTGCTCGATAACTATCCGCAATCTTCTTTTCACCTGTATAGAACAATTCAAAAATATGTTTTTTATCTTGATCGGAAATACCCTTTCCATTATCTTTTACCGCAATCCAAACTTTATCTTTTTCTTCTTCTACTTGGATAGTGATAGTACTTCCCTTTGGTGTATATTTAATCGCATTATCCAAAAGATTCACTAAAACTAATACAATCAATTTCATATCTGCTTTAATAAACAAATCCTCTGGTATTGGTTCCACCACCAAATGATAGGCATCATTTTTTTCACAATGCTTTAAAGCTTCCGCAATTAAATCTTCTACACTATCAATTGTTAAATTTAGATATTCATTATTTTCAACTTTTGTCATAGCCAAGATATTTTCCATCTCTTGTTTTAACCACATGGCATCTTCTTGAATATCATGATAGATTTTTATTTTTTCAGAAGCTTGTAGTTGGTCCTCATTCATCAATAATGTTTCGGCATTCCCTGAAATACTAGTTAATGGTGTACGCAAATCATGTGAGATAGATCGTAATAAAGTAGATCTAAAGATTGCTTTTTCACTTTGTATTAAAGCTGCTTGTTTTTCTAAAGCCATGATTTCATTTTCTAATGCTAAAGTGAATTCATTGAGAATAGATAAGAGTATTGTATTTTCAAACTCATTAAACTTCTTCCCCTTCATATCAATTCCAATCACACCATAAAAGTTATGATCATTATGAATGCTATAATAACGCTTTACACATTCTGGATAAGTTTTTGTAAAGGCACCAGCATGGTGACGATTTCTAGCAGTATAAAGTATGACTTCTTTATCCAATTGCTTGTCTTCTAATAATGGCAGTTGTTCACCATCACAAGCATAGATATTTTCAACTGTATCATCCACATTAAAATAATATGTTGGTCGATCTAATAAACGTGATAATTGCGTACATGTAATTTCTATTAAATCTTCTCTGCCTGTTGCCTTTTCAAGTTGATTTGAAGTATCTAAAAGTACTTTTGCGCGATATGCGTTTTCTGCAAAGTTTGTGGCAACTGTTTTTAATTTACTTGCTAAAGAACCAGTAATAAAAGCTGCTAAAAATGACACAAAATAAGTCATCAAATATTCCGAATTATACACAAGTAAAGTAAAGCGTGGTTCAATAAATAAGAAATTGAATAAGAGAATATATAGACCAGCTGCTAAAATTCCATAGATTTGATGGCCTGTAGAAATTGACGCAAGTAATACAGCCAATATATAAATTGTGATGATATTTCCATTTGAAAAGCGTGATTGATCAAACCACATAGAAAGTAATGTCGCAATGGCCATAATACCTAAAACAATTAATATATCTTTCCAATTGAATATAAATCTTGCTTGTTTTTTTATGCGCTCTGGATAATCAGAAGCTATCGCACTTGGAATGATATAAATAGACACATTGGTTAAATAAGATGCCAATTGTTCACCAATTGGTCGCGAAGGAAATAAAGAATGACTTGGTGCGCTATAGCCAATATATAAATCTGTAACACCCATACGTTTCGCAAATTCAACAATAGATAAAACAATCTCATAGGATTCTAAGACGTGGATTTCACCACCATAAGATTTCACCAAATCAACATTGCTTTGTAAGGAATTATCTGTTTTTAGCTTTTCTTTTAAACCAACATAAAGCGCAAGAAAACGATCTTCTTGTTTTTTTGCCTTATTCGCTGCTTTGATAATACTTTGACAACTAGGCGAAGAAGATAAACATACTAAGATTGTTCGTTTCTCTTGCTTTATTTCATTCATAACTTATGTACTAGCTTCGAAATAACTATCGCTTTCTTTTCTTTCTTTTGTGACTTTGGTTTCGGGAATAGAAAATTTAAATAAAATTTTAGGAGGAGATTCGTAAAAATTATACTACCAACGAAACCTAAAATTATTATAATATTTAACATTTCTTTTCTCCTTTCTATCCCATAGCGATATGTTGGATATGTTCGTTTTTTCCAATAACCAATAACTTTTCGTCTTTTTTTAATACCGTATCGACTCCAATTTTGAAATCAAAGTCCACATCTTTTTTCGCTAAGATGGTAATTCCATATTTATGACGAATATCAATTTCACGAATGGATTTACCATCCCATTTCGCAGGTGTATTCATTTCGAAGATGCCATATTCTTCTCCTAATGAGAAATAATTAAAGATACTATCTGTACTAAAGCGAGTAGCTGTCCATATTCCTAATTCCCTTTCTGGAAATACAACATGATTTGCGCCACTACGAAGTAGTAGCTTCTCTTGGTTTTCATTATTTGCGCGAGCGATGATTTGTTTCGCACCTAATTCAAATAATAGAAATGTTGTTTCTAAAGAACTGACAAAATCATCCCCAATCGCAACCAGGCAAAAATCATAATCACTGATACCTAAGCTTTTCAAAAATACTTCATTACAGCTATCTCCAATTTCTGCTGTTGTTACATACGATAAAACTTCATTAATTTTTTCTTCATTACGATCCACAATCATGACTTGATGTCCTAAATCATGTAATTGTTTTGCGCTATAGCGACCATAACGACCAGCGCCAATAATTAATACATTTTTCATCTTTATCACCTACACTTCTTAACCAATCACTATCTTTTCAGTTGGAAAACGGGATGGTACTTTATTCGCTGTTCGAATAGTCGCATATGCGATTGTTAAAACACCAATACGACCAAACCACATAAAACTGATGAGAATTAGTTTTGATATTTCACTTAGATCTGCGGTAATACCTGTTGATAAACCAACAGTACCTAAGGCACTTGCACATTCAAATAACGCAACTAATAAATCAAGCTTTTCTACTGAGGCAAGCACATGCCCACCAAGAATCAACAAAAAGAAATAAATGAATAGTATTGCGATTGCATGTGCGACTACTTCTATACCAATTCGTCTTTGTGAAAAATTCACATCATCTTTTTTTCTAATAAATGCATTGGTAAAAGCGACTAAGACAAATAAAGAAGTCACTTTAATACCACCAGCTGTAGAACCAGGTGCTCCACCTATTACCATCAATAGAATCGTAATCAATAAACCACCCTGTGACATCGTTGCGTAATTAATGGTGCTAAAGCCAGCAGTACGTGGCGTTATACTTTGAAATAATGCAATTAAGAAACGATCTTGAAATTGATATTGTGTAAATTCAATGAAATAGAAATATAGAAATGATAATAGGATTAACCAAAAGGTAGTCAATAATACAATTTTTGTTTGTAAGCGTACTGTTTTATATTGAAATTTCTCATCAATTAAATCACGCCATGTCAAAAAGCCAATACCTCCTGCCACTATCAATAAACAAATAGTGATACAGATAATTGGATTATTTGCATATGGCATTAAAGAAGTTTGATTTCCACTTTGGCCTAACAAGTCAAAGCCAGCATTGCAAAAAGCAGAAATGGAATGAAAGATACTTAACCATGTGCCACGAAGCCAACCATAATCTTTAATAAAAACAGTAGATAAAAGACAAGCACCTAATAGTTCAATGAGGATTGTGCCTAAAAAGATAAACTTAGTGAAACGTACAATACCACCAATTTGTGGAGCAGAGATGGCATCTTGCATCGTACTGCGTTGCATAATACCAATTCTTCGACCAGTAAAGATTAAAGTTGTTATCGCAATCGTAATAACGCCTAAGCCACCAAATTGTATTAATAATAAAATGATAAACTGACCAAAGAAAGACCAATGCGTTGCTGTATCTCGTACTATCAAACCAGTCACACAAACTGCACTAGAAGATGTAAATAAAGCATCTAGAAAATTTGTAGTTTGCCCACTAGCAGATGAAATTGGTAAAGACAATAAGAAAGCCCCTACAACAATCAAGCAAAGAAATGCGAGTAAAATCGTACGGAATGAAGTGAAGTGATCATGTACAAATATTTTTAATCTTACCATTTCTCTTTCCTTTGCTTACATTTTAGAAAAAGAGTTATTAAGAAGAGATTAAAAATAAACAATCCGTATTAAAATGGCATTAAAAAAATTGGGTTACGCTCCCAATTCCTTTAATGTTCCATTTCCTTTCGGTTCAATGTTTTCTAAAACGATGCCTGGATTTTTTCGTTTCAAGAATGCACAGAAGCGCTGTGCTTCTTCTTCACCTAAAACACTTACTTTATAATTTCCTTCTTCGCTTTCGATATCTAATACACCTAATCTACCTACTCTTTGATAAGATGCTTTTTTAATTGTATTTGTTGGATGCTCTTCTACTATAAATTTATATCCAACTAACATTCTATCTTCTAAGATAAATGATCTTTCTAGCATTCCTCCTCGATCATATTCTTTTAAATTATTAATCTTCTTCATTTTTTTAGACATATCAAATTTCTTTTTATAGTAAATGCCTAATACAATAGCTAAAATAGCAGCTACTACCATCATGATATAGCGATACATTGGATTGTGATTTCTTGTTTGTAAGAAAGCAATCACAAAGATAATAATTGGTAATGTCGTTAGGTATAAAGAATAATGGACACTAATTAAACTTTGATAAAATTTTTTTGGCATACAAACATTATAATACAAAAAGCAATTCAAATTACTTGAATTGCTTGATGTTATTATTCTACTGCATTAACGATTGCGAGTAAGTCATCCATGATGGCTTGGTTCTTTTTCTTGGAAGCTTCTGGCGTATCATCTTTTGTGTAGAAATAGAATTTAATCTTTGGTTCTGTTCCACTAGGTCTTAATGCTAACCAGTTATCATCATCGAAGAAGAAACGCATTGCATTTTGGGCTGGGATATCTTCATAACCATCGATATAATCGATTACTTTAGAAATCTTACAACCACCCAATTCTTCAGGAAGATTATTACGGACATATTCCATCATTCTAGAAATTCTGGCTTTTCCTTCTAAGCCATCTAGAACTAAGTTATATGCACCTTCTGTATAATATCCATAAGTTTCATATAAATCTTGTAGGACATTATATAGAGTCTTGCCACGTTTACGATAATATGCGGCTGCCTCAGTTACTAACATACCTGCAGAAATTCCATCTTTGTCTCTAATTTCTGGACTTGCGGCATAGCCAACAGATTCTTCATATCCGAATAAATATGTATATCCATTTTCTAGAAGATATGGGATTTTACCACAGATGTTTTTAAAGCCAGTTAGTGTTTCAAACATTTCCACACCATATGCTTTTGCCATTTGTGTACTCATTGAACTTGTCACAATAGATTTCACCATGGCACCTTTTTCAGGTAATGTGCCTGCATCTTTTCTACCTTCTAAAATATAGTTTACTAATAAATAACCTACTTGGTTTCCGTTTAGTGGAATATATTCTCCTTCATCATTTCTTAATTCAATCGCAAATCTATCCGCATCTGGGTCAGTTGCCATTAATAATTCTGCACCAACTTTCTTACCTAATTCTTCAGCTAATTTAAATGCTTTATGATCTTCTGGATTTGGATAACCTACTGTTGTGAATTCTGGATCTGGATCTTTTTGTTCTTCAACTAGATGCCAATTTGTAAAGCCTCTATCTTTCATCATTGTTGAAAATGGAATTGTGCCACATCCATTGAGCGGTGTATATACTAGAGGAATATCTAAATCTATTTCATCCCCTTCATGAATCGCTAGAGATTCGATATGGTCTAAATAAGCTCTATCATATTCTTCCCCAAGCACTGTAATCATGCCACTTGCGACACCCTCATCAAAGTTAGAGTGTTTTACACCTGTCCATAAATCTACTTTATCAATTTCTTCCAGCATACCATCCGCAACTGTACTACTAACTTGGCATCCATCTTCCCAATATGCCTTATAGCCGTTATACTCTTTCGGATTATGCGACGCTGTAATGTTAATACCTGCTTGTGTCCCTAGGTAATTAACCATAAATGCTAGTTCAGGTGTTGGTCTTAAATCTGGGAATACATATGCTTTAATGTTGTTTGCCGCAAATATACCCGCTGCTAATTGCGAAAATTCTTTTGAGAAATAACGTGGGTCATGCGCAATCACAACACCCTTTTTCATAGCTTCTTCACCAAATCTTTGAATATAGTTCGCAATACCTTGTGTTGCTTTTGAAACCATATATTCATTCATTCTATTTGTTCCAGGTCCAACCTTACCACGAAGGCCTGCTGTTCCAAATGTAATATATTGGTAGAAACTTTCTTCAATTTCTTTTTCATTATCCTTCATATCTAACAACTGTTGATACAAAGGATTACTTTGGTCTACTTTTTCTAACCATTCTTCATATCTTTGACGTGCTTCTTCCATATTGGTTCCTCCCATCATAATATCGAATTATTTTGAAATAAATCTGTTCTATATCAATTATAGATGATTTCAATTATAAAAAGCCAACTGTTTCTTCAGTTGACTTGAAATTGTATTTTTATCTCATATTTTCAATTCTTTTATTTTTGAGAATAACCATAAGACTACCAATGAAAACCAAAGTTGATAATGCCATCAGCACTACTACCTTTTACTAGTTTCATCTTTACACCAGATAAAACCTCTTCCGTATCTTCATCTATTTTCGAAAACGACTAATTCACATATGATTTACGTTCTACTTTTTCTTCATAATCGTATTCTATCAGTTAATTCTTGAAAAAAATAAGCAACATTGTGACT